>NZ_JBAFSM010000058.1:0-28163 GCF_036688125.1 Pannus brasiliensis CCIBt3594
CGTTCAATTTAGCTATCGATCACAGTATACCTCATCTTTGTGAGAAAGGCTGTATTCTAGGGCATAAGACCAGACGTAACCGTTCAGGGGGGGCTGAAAAAATGCACTATATCAAATCAAGGGAGATCAGGACGAAAACTAGACTCAATTTGATTTTTTACAGATTTTTCTAAGTAGTCAAAAGTGTTATTGCCCTCCTGGAATTGTCTTTTAGCCATTTTGTCCACACTTTGTCTTTGAGTTAAATCGCCTGAAATGCCTATTAAGTAAGGTGTTCGGCTCATGAGTTCAATTCGGCACCCCCCCTGAACGGTTACGACCAGACAGTGATGCAATTCAGATTTGAATTGGCGATCGATCGTTAGATAGATGACGATCGAATGAACCGGGACTTTCTCGAAAAAGTTCTCGCGGAAGGGGGGAAAGCGCCAGTATTTCCGAGTGTATGCAGTGCGTAACCTGTAGCGGTGGCTGTCCCAAGGTCGAGAGAATGGATCTGTCTCTCAGAAGTTTCGTTTTACGGGTACAAAGGGGAGACCGGGAAACGGTTCTCAACAGTAACACCCTCTGGAATTGCACCTCCTGTCATACTCGCACTTCCCGGTGTCCCCGCGGGGTTCGTCCCTCGGAAGTGATCGAGGCCGTCAAAGCGATCGCTATCCGCGAGGGCATTACGAATGATTCCACCCGATTCAACGAAATTTTTGTCGAATTCATCCGAAAACGCGGCATTCTGTTTGAACTTGAGCTTATACACGAGTATAGCGATATGTCAAGTATTCTCGAACAGTCTCCGTTAGGGATTAACGCTTTTTTATCACTATCGGATCGCTATCGATCGAAGAACGGGTTCTATCCCTCTCGTGGCGAAGGTTTGAAGGTCGAGTTCCTAACAGTTTCTCCCGCTCGGGATGTAGCGAGGCTTGATTCCTGCGAACTCCTTACCCGATAACAGTTTCCAGCTTTGTTTCTAACCCGAACCTACCCGATACCGATAGAATAGCGTTAAGTTAGCCCTACGCGGAAAATTAGTGCTTTTCCCGCAACGGATACGGGAACCGGGGAAATTTAAACGAGTCTTGCGCCTGCTGGAAAAGAAGAAAGAATCGAATTGAACGGTATTAGAATAAGACAGCCCGATATCGAGAAGAAATACAACGTTAACTATTCCTTACCCGCTCTCTATATCACGGAATTGGTCGGACTCGCTCTCGGGATCAAACCGCGCGCGTTGGGACTGGATAAACACCTCGTTTCCACCCGTCCCGTTTTGAAAAAGTCGGGGCTGGCGAGCGCGGCCTCTCGTTTAACAACTATCTCGTTATATAATGAAGGAAGAAATACCCGTCATCGCCTCGAAACACCCACCATGCCGAAAAAATCCCGACAACTAGCTTCCGTCACCCCGTCAACGGGCCGGGAACCGAATTCCCCCGCGCTTTCGCCCTCCGCGCTGGGCATTATCGCGGATTTTTTTAAAGTCCTCTCGGAAGTCACCCGACTACAAATCGTCTGCGCGCTCAAATCCGGACCGAAAAACGTGAGCCAGATCATCGAGATCACGGGTTTGGGACAGGCTAACGTCTCCAAACACCTGAAAATTCTCACCGACGCGCGTTTGCTCTCCCGATCGCAACAGGGTGTTAACGTCATTTACGAGATCTCCAATCCCGCGATCTTTCCCCTCTGCGATCTCGTCTGCGATTCCCTGAAGGTGCAGTTACAACAACAACACCAAGATCTGGAATTTTTCAAACAATCACACCCGATCGAGATGAAATAGAGGGAGCGGGATTAACAGGGTTCTCGATACTTTTTCCCGCTCTCTCTGTCTCTATCGGGCTACCGCCCCTAGCGCGGCGCTCACCCGCTCGAAAATCCCTTCCCCGGAACCCGAAACCGAGTCGAAATCGCCTCTGAGGACTTTGAGCGCGTATTTTTCCCGATCGATCTCGTCGCGCGTCCGGACTCCCATCCAGCGGATGACGGGTAGGGGGGGACACCACCCCTGAGTCGCGTGTTGGAATAAAAACGGCAGGACGATCCCGGTTAACCAGAACCAATTCGCGTGAACGAAAATACCGAGTAGTAAACCCGTGAGGGCGAGAATAGAGGCGTTCGCTTCTAGTACCCGTTCGGTATCCCATTCCCGTCCCAATTCTCGAATCCGTCCCGATATCTCTTCCGGGGAACGATCCGCGCGATCGCGCAGACGCTCGATCGTTTTTCGATCGATCTCGGCGTTAAGTGTCGCGGGGGTGTTCTCGCGCACCCGATCGAACCGATCTCCCGGAAACGGCATCGACGGTATCTCTCGATCGACGGTCATCGCTTTCCCTCCAGACAAGACTAGATGATTATAGGTTCGCATCTTGAGTTTATCCCCCGTCCCGTCCCTCGCCGTCCGTCGGGAGAACTATCCGCCCGTCCACCGGGACGCGGATTCCCGATCGCGGGATTTTGGGGATCGGTTACGGATAGAATTTACTATATCGATATATAGTGTTATAATCAAAATATATCCACGAAAGGGGGTGAAGGCTTATGTTGTTCCGTCAATTGTTCGACCCCGAAACCAGCACTTACAGCTATCTCGTGGCCGATCCCGATACGAGAGAGGCGATCTTGGTCGATCCGGTTCTCGAACAGGTGGAACGCGATACGCGACTTTTGCGAGAATTTGGTTTAACGCTCCGTTATTGCCTAGAAACCCACGTTCACGCCGATCATGTCACGGGAACCGCGAAACTGCGCGAGTTAACCGGCTGTCAGGGCATCGTTCCCGTGAACGCCCTCGTCGCTTGCGCCGATCGAACCCTCGGTCACGGGGAAGTCTTACCGGTAGGCGCTATCGAGATTAAAGCCATTACCACGCTCGGACATACCGATAGCCATAATTCCTATTTAATTAACGGGGATCGGGTATTAACGGGGGATTCCCTGCTATTTCGCGGTTGCGGTCGTACCGACTTCCAGAATGGCGACGCGGGAACGATGTACGACCACGTTACCGGACGACTGTTCACCCTGCCGGATGAAACCCTCGTCTACGCGGGCCACGATTACAAAGGCTTTACCGTCTCGACGATCGGCGAGGAAAAACAGTTCAACCCCCGTTTTGTCGGACACACCCGCGAGAGTTTCATCGAATTGATGGGTAATTTAAACCTACCCGATCCGAAAAAAATCGCCGAAGCCGTCCCCGCTAACCGGCGTTGTGGTAACGTCGCGTAAGAATTCCCCTTTTTCTCTCAACCCGATACTAGCTTGGACTATGAACACCGTAACTAACGAATTGGCGATCGTGAACCCGACTACTCTCCAGCAATTATTAGAGAATCGAAGCGTCACCCTGGTAGACGCGAGGGAACCCTCGGAATATCGGGAAGAACATATCGAGGGGGCGATTCTCGTGCCGTTATCGACGCTCGATCGACAGCCCCCGTCGATCGAGCTCGCTCGGAAACTCGTTCTCTACTGCCGTAGCGGGAATCGCTCGGCTCAAGCGGCGCGCAAATTACACGCGCTCGGCTACCGCGACCTCTCCCATCTAGAAGGGGGGATCACCGCTTGGAAAAAAGCGGGCTATTCCACGAAAACCGATAAAAACGCCCCGATTAGCATCATGCGTCAGGTGCAGATCGTCGCGGGATCGTTGGTATTGACCGGAACGCTTCTCGGCGCGTTCGTTTCCCCCCGGTTCCTGTTACTCAGCGGTTTCGTGGGGGCCGGCTTACTGTTCGCCGGGATCTCCAATACTTGCGCCCTAGGGATTTTATTGGCGAAATTGCCGTACAACCGACGTTAATTGCCCGAATATCTTTTACTTGGTTTATTTTCTCTCTTATCGTCCGTTTCTCTATCTTAAGATAGATGAGCGGACACTTCTTTTGTGCCTCTCGCCGCCGAATCGATCGCGGAATAGCTTGAGTATTAGGCGAAGATTAAATTGCCGCGAGCGACGATTACCTTGGCGAACGGCGTGACCGAAACGGAAGACACTGGAAAACGACGATTACAAGTGGTCGAGACGCTTTCCAGTGCCGGGTCAACGAATTAATTCCAAACAGATTCAAATCTACCTCAAAGCGAGGGCGAGTGGCCACCCGCGAGCTACGGCGGCGGCCAAAGGAGGATTTTCCGTGCGTACAGCCGAAAGGATCGACAAAGGAGAACACCGACCGCGTCAGGGGCAACCCCGTGACTGGCGGACAAGGGCAGACCCCTACGCCGAGGTTTGGGAGAGCGAGGTCGTGCCAATGCTAGAAAAAGAACCCCGATTGAGTCCGACAACGATATTCGAGTATTTACAGCCAAAATACCCCGACAAATACACCCGCTCCCAACTAAGGACTTTGCAAAAACGGGTCAAAGAATGGAAAGGCGCGCGCGGTCCGGACAAAGAAGTTCGGAGCGGTGAATCCTGTTTTTACGAATTCTCGAATTTGAATTCGACTTGTTTTCAATCTTTTTTAGAAGAGTTCTCTCGACAATTCAGCGATGCGGTACATACCCTTCAACTCGATAACGCTCCTTTTCACACGACTCGAAAGTTAAAGATTCCGGAAAATATTCTATTTTTCTTTCAACCGAGTTACTCTCCCGAGGTCAATCCGATCGAAAGATTCTGGCAATTTTTAAAAGACGCTCTCGGGGGACAAGGTTTTGAGAACTTACAAGAACTCAAAGAGAGAGTGGGTGTTGTACTGAATTCCATGTCGAAAGAAATCGTGCGTTCCTTAACGGGATGGGATTATATTTTACAAGCCCTATCTCTGGCAGGACTTTAGAAAATTGGTATTATGCCTCTTCTGACATGGCAATTATGGTTAGCCCGCCCCGAGGTAACGGACAATCCTCTACCTTGGCAGAAGCCTCAATCGCTCTCTTCCTTAACTCCCGGTCGTGTCGCCGATTCTTTCGCAACAATTTTAGCGGTGATTGGCTCTCCCGCCCCCGACCCGAAAACCCGTGGAAAATCACCGGGTTCGACGAAAGCGACAAAACGAACCCTTCGAACTTGTTATCCGACCGTCAAAAAGCGAGCTTCTAGAACGAAAAAAGCGGTTCAAAAAACCTCTTAATCTTTCCGAAACGATCTTTTTCACCATTCCTTGGCTTTTATTGATTAGCCAGGCCGATTTCTTTTATTTATTAGTCTAAAGTCGAGCTTCAAGATCGCGCTGACTGTCCGCTTTCCTGGTGCGAGAATCGCTCCCACTAGCAGTACAAGTGCCGAGCGCCATGTCGGTCGGGAAAATAAAGGGGCGAACACCAAGATTAATGGCAGGAATTCCTTCGGTAGCGGATTCATCGGGAAGAAGCCCACAACGCTTCCCCCATCTTGCTACTTTTGCGGCTCTCCAAATCTAAAATTGGATAAAGTCGAGCTTACGAACTCACGCCTGTAATCCCTCGAAGGATACGACGAACAGAATATCGGCGATTTCCTCATTTTTAAAATAATTTCTCCAGATCGAGGTATCGGGTAACACGAGCGTCCAGTCCCCGTCGGGAGGATTGCCGCAAATATTCCGTTGCCATTCGACAGCGTTGCCGCGACGGGTGCTGAGAATTCCCTCGACCGGTCGCCCGGAGTAACCGCCAACTCGGGGAAGCCCGTTTTCCCGAGGCTGGAGCCAAAGCCCCGCGCTATCCCCGATCGCCGGCTCCCGATTCGCCGCGGGAACGAAATATAGCAAAATTCGGGAGATCCGCGGAGCGTCGATATGGGGGGGGAATTCCCCTTTGTCGATCGGAAACGTAACCGTCATCGGGGTTGCCGACTGTTCGGGATTGTGGAGATAGTACCAAGCGTCGGGAAAACGATCGCGTAGACTGACGGCGATTTCCGCGTCTATCTCCCGGCCGAGCCGGCTCTCGACCCGCTGTTGATAGCCGAAATCGTGTAGGGCCGTGTATTCCAAGGTGAATAGCACGTCGGCGATCGTGCCGTAATCGAAAGGATTGGCCGATTTCGGCATCCGCAGTTCCCAGCGCGTGTCCACTCCCATGCTTTCAAAGGGTAGGAGAAATTCATTCTGCGGGTCGAGATCGAACAGTCCCGTGGCGTTCATCGGCGAGGTGAAGGCGATCTGTTCCGGATCGCGGCGGATCTCGATCGGGGCAAACGTATCGCCCCCGACCACCACCCGCGACAGGCCGGAATTGATCAGCGTGGCCCGAATCCCCCGATGGGGCGGGATCAGGGCGACGATCGAGATCTTCACCCGCTTGATCAGCCGTAGGTAATGGCCCGGGAAATCCCGATCGAACATTTCCTCGGTGGTGGCGAACGCGAGGGTTCCCGTCGCCCGGAATTGCTGGAATTCTAGGGAAAACAAGCGCGCCAACGAGAGGGTTTGACTCAGTTGTAATTTCCGTCGATTGTTCTCGAAAGCGAACTGATCGAGTTGATAGATATCCTGTAATAGCCGCGCCGATCCCGTTAACCCGCGTCGGTCGGGGGATTTCTCGCCGGTCGCCGAAGCGGCCCGATCGTCCGGCGGCGATTCCCAATAGTCGGCCTGAATGAAGGAAGGCGCGATCTGCTGGCGTTCAAAGGTTAATTGTACCTGCGCCAAACGGGCTACCGAGGTCGCCTGTTGCAGAAAATAGCGGTACACTCCCCCTAAAATCCCGCTCATCCACTCGTACAGTTCGGCGTTGGTAAATTTCCCCGTGAGAAAATCCAGTTCTTTTTTCGCTTGCTCCTGTTGGGTGGAGGCGATCGCCTTTTCTTGACCGACGATTTTCAGGCGATCCTTGGCCAGGGCGATCTGTTTCGTCCCGATCTCGACGTTTTTGCTCGCCAGGGCTTTCTGAAGTTTCCAATCTTCCGCGCGTCGCGCGGAACTCGCCCGGGTCGAGTACACTTGCGAGAGGTATTCCGTCTGGTTGAGGGCGCTGGAAGCCCGGGTTTTTTCCTGTAGGAGTAGGGCGATCCCCCCGGCGGCCGGGAGCGATAGCGCCATTCCCGGCCCCAGTCCGGCCGCCGCGCTGGCGAACGCTTGGGCGATACTGAGGGACTCCTCGGCCCGGGCTAGGGTATCGCGTCGCTCTCTGGCGGTGGCGTAATTCTGTAATAACGCTTTCTCCCAGAAGTTGTCCCCGGCCCCGATCCAGCGATCGTAAGTATCGCGCTGAATTTCCGAGAGATCCTGCTGTAACGCCGCCAGATCGATATTTTCCCTGGCCTCGGCCACGCGCAGTTCCTGTAGGGCGACGGTGGACGCGGCCAGATCGAGCGCGTGTCCCGCTTTCAACCGGTTGTACTCCTCGGCATCGCGTTTTTCCAAGGCCGCCAGAAACGCCGTCTCGATCTGTCCGGCGAGGGTGACGAGATTTTTCGCCCGATCGATGAGGGCGCTATAGCGGTAGGGAGTGGGACGACGGATGGCGTTATCCGCGATCGGGTTGGGTAAGGCATCGCGCGCGGGAGTTTCCGGGTCGGCTGGCGCGAATTGCCGCTCTAAACCGGCGATATTGCGACCGAGGCGCAGTTTTAAAAGATTTTGTTCCGCGCGGGAGCGCAGGGCCGACGGGACGGGATTCGGGGGAAAGGTCCCGGACGCGGGGGTCATTTCCGGCAGGGCGAGCAATTCTAGAGCGGTTCCGTACAGGGAGCGGGCGAGGTTGACGGATTCCGTCGTGTCGCGGGTGAATTCGGCATCGGCGTAATCGAGAAAACATCCGGCCAGGGTCATTAACGTGAAGCGCGTGTAGGCGTTGGCCCGCGAACGGGTGATCCGGTGGGGATTTAAGTCCTCTAATAGCCAAGAATCGGGATCTCGCTGGTAGATATCGCGGATCTCCGCTTCAAAGAACAATCCACCGCAAACTTTCCGGAGTTCCGGGGGAAGGTTATAGGCGTAAACGGATTGATACCAATCGAGCGCGGCTAGAAACTGACCGGACTTCTGTAACCGCGCTCCCAACAGCATCGGTACGAAGAAAAAACACTCGCCGAGGTAATTCGGGGCGGTATAGAGATTTTTTCCGGTAAATAGTGCGAAAAAGAGCCGGATTCGTTCTTTCACCTCCGCTTCCGACAGGCGATCGTCGAGGGTAAAGGCGGGATCTCGCAGGGAGGGCGGCAGGTCCACCCCTTCCTCCGCGCGTAAGGCCGTCAGATACTCGGCCGCCCGCTCGCGCGCTCTCGCCGGGGATAGATACGCGCCGGATTGGAGATTTTTGAGGAGAGTTTTGAACGCTTTCGTGGGGTGGGAATCGGGGAGGAGGTTGGGGAGGAGAAGGTTTTCGGGATAGGCGAACAAAACGAACGCCGATTGCCAGGTTTCGTAACTACCCATCCAACGCCATTCGAGATCGAAAATCGTTTCGCTGTACGGTTTATCGCCCCGTATCGCCACCAGTTTCCAACTTTCCGCGGGGATCGCGGCCCGGAGTACGGAAGCCAGACCGCGAAAACGACCGACCCGAACGGAAAAGAGGATGTTCTGTAGGGTTTCGACGCTCTGGTTAACCCAGGTGGTGCGGGAGCGACCGGGATCTTGAAAGTCGATCGCCAATTCCCGCGAGAGTCTTTCGGCGGCGTTGGCGGAGTTGAGGGAGGCGATGATACTATCGCGGACGGGCGGTAAAACGGCGGTTTCCGTGGCGGCGATGGCGTTTTGTAGGGTTTCTTCCGGTTCGGAAAACTGGTTGACGCGGGCTTGTAGTTTTCTTTCCCAGTCGCGACGCTGTTTCGGACCCGATCGCCAGCGGGGTAGGGGGGGAGCCTCGGCGAGTTGGAAGTGATCGGGACTGACGGTGAGGTTGAGGGCGCGTTCTCGGTTTCGCCAATTGTCCGCGTCCGTCCGATCGCACTGCCGGAATTTCCACACCTGAAGGAGAATCGAGTAGGCGCTCTCCCATTCCGTCTCCAATACCGTCCCGCTCGCCGCTAACGAGCGCGTACCCATCAGGTGTAGGAAGGCGGGGAGCGCGATCCGTAGGGTTTTCAGATCCGCCTCGATATTCTCCCCCCGCTCGTAGCGATCGAACAGTTCCCGTAAGCGTTCTACCGGGGCCAGACGGGCGTTGAACATCGCGTCCAATCCGGCTAGGGGGGTCGCCGCGGAATTCCGCAGGCCGATCAGGGAGTCGCGTTGTCCGTTGACTTCCGCCCGTCGGTCTTGCCAGAGAGCGAAGGCGGGATTTCCCGGGACGGCGGCGCGGAAATCGTTCGGGCCGAGTAGGTCGGGATCGATGACGGGAAGCGGATTGCCGACCGCCGATCGGGCGGTATCGTCCTGTTGGCTCCAGAGCGATCGAACCCTGTACTGTTGCCAGAGAAGGAACTCCCGGGGCGGGGTACGGATACTTAGGGGATCTTGGAAAGGACTCGGGCTACCGAAGAGCGATTCTAACCGCGCTTCCGTGATGTCCGCCGGGGAGAGGGTCAGTCGATCGAGGCGATCGGGACGACCGGAAGCGGTATCTAGCTCGAATCCGAGACGCTCGGCCAGTTTACTCGCCGAGTCCTGCCGTTTTTCCGCGGGTAATCCCGAAATCAGGCGTAATTCCTCGTAGGAGGTTCCCAGATTTTGTAAAAGCGTGTAATAAAACGATTGACAATACTCTTGAATTATGTTATTCGGCAAAGCGCGACCGTTCTCGGTCAGATAGCGACGGAGGATCTGGATGGCGATCCAGACCGGGTTAACGGGTCGATCGGCGATCGGGCGATTTTCGGGACGGATCAAAGCGGCGAAAGGCTGGTAAAAAGCGCTCTCCAACCGGGACGGAGCGATTCTCGCCCCTCCCTCCGTCACCGAGTTCCGTTCGGTAAAAGCGAGCAGATCGGCCAGATAGTTAACGCGGGAAAACACCCGATCGGCATCTTTCGGGTCGTAGGGCGCGGCGACACTCACCCTTACCGCTTGGATCGTGGTATTTCTCGCCGCCGAGTTATCGATCGCCCGCGCGTAGACCGTCCGGTTGCCGGCCTCGCGGATCGGGATCGAGAGCGTCCAGGTACCGTCGGCCCCCGGGGTCGCGGTGTACGGGAATGTCCCGTCGGGATCGGTATCCAGACGCGCGCTGACCCCGGCCACGCCGGTTTGATTATCGCGGGCGATCCCCCGTACCGATACGGTGACGCTCCCGTTCTCCAAAGTGAAGAGATCGCCGTCTTTCGGCGCGAGAATCGTTAATTGTGGCGGGATCGTGTCCGCGACCCTCACCGAGACGGATTGTTCGGGGCCGGTGTTACCGGCCCTGTCCGCGGCCCGGAAAGTGACGCGATGGGTTCCCAATCCGGGTAACTCCACCTCCGCTCTCCAAGAACTCCAGCTATCGGGACTCCCGGTGGCCGTGGCGCTCCGAAAAACACCGCTATCGCCGACGCGCCATTCGACGCTCCGTACCCCGGACGCGTTATCGCTCGCCGTCCCGACGATCGTGGCGAGATAGGGCGCGGCCTCGCGGGTAACATCGGCCGGCGGCCCGATCGTCAGGGAGGGGGGAGTCGTGTCCACCATCACCGTGACCGATCGATCGAGCGGGATCTCCTCGTTGAGATAGTTACGGGCCTCGACCCGCGCGGTAATTCTCCGAAGCCCCTCGCCGATCGTGCCAGTAAACGTCCAGGCCGTCCAATTCCCCCCCGGCCCGGTGGGGGTGGCGTTTTGAAACGGGGCCGCGTCATCCAGCCGAACCAGAACCCGATCGATATTTTCCGGAACGTATCTCCGGTCTGGTTCTCCGGGCGCGAGGAGAATTTCTTCCTCGTACTCCGCGGTTCCCGATACCGCGATCCGGGGCGGGACGACGATATTGTTGACGGGAGTGTTAATCGCCAGACGGAGAAAATAGTTCGTGACGGTCACGCTAGAGAGACCGATCGAGTCGTCGGAGGGGGCGATCGAGTTACCGCCATCGGTGATCCATTCGGACATAGTTTTGCTTCGCTAAAAAATAGAAGTTTTTCGAGAGATTGCCGCCACGAGGGCGATTTTAGAAACGATTGAGGACATTGACCCGATACCAATCCCCCAACGCGCCGGAACCGGCTTGGAACTTGCTATCGATCGCGTTCCCGATCGCCGTCCCCACTTCCACGCCCAGCCGTCCCGCGTCGACCACATCACCGATAACCGGGACACAGCCGACCAGATCGAGCGAGCCGGAGATATAGTTACCCTGTCTGAATTCGTTGGTCGCCGAGGCCAGATTCGCGCCGATACCCACCATGGGAACCATTTTCATGGCTTTCGCGGTCACGGGCGCGACAACAGTGGTCGCCTTGATCACCACGGACTTGGTGGCCGCCAGCGCGCTTCCCGAGGTCAAGACCCCGCCGGCCGCGGCCAATCCGGAGGCCGTTTTTGCCGCGCCCGATTTGAGAAACTGGGTCACTCCCGAGGAACCGGCGGCCTCGGCGGCCCTACGGGCGACCGCCTTGGTCGCCCGCGTGTAGTCCTCCGCGGTGGTGACGACCGCGTTAACCCGTCGGCGTAGTTCGGGATTCCCGACGGCCTCGTTTCTCCACTTTTCCAGCGTTTCTTTGACGATCGCTTTATACTCGTCCTTAAACTCGCCCGCCTGTTCGCCGAAAAGGGTAAAAACTTGGTTTTCCTTTTTCGCGCCCGATATGCCGACCCGTCTTTCGGCGGAATCTAGCTGTTGGCGAACATCCGAGACGATTTTGCCCCGATCGAGTTTCCCCGCGTTTTCCCCGACCTCGACCAATTTGTTATTGATATGTCGGGCTTTAAAATCGTTGGCCAGCCTTCCGGGTTTCCCCTTCCGTCCGGCGATCTGATCCGATCGGGCGATCTCCCCGTCCGGGCCGACATGGGTTTCCTGGTATCGGTAAAAAATTTTGCGCTTGCGGAAAGCTTGCCGCAGATCGTTCACCGCGTCCGAGAAATCTTTCTGCATGGCTTCTCCCACTTGCCCCAGCGTGTTCGACGATTCGCTCGTTCCCGTCGGATCGACGTAGTTGAGCGGGGAGTTGAGAAAGGCGCGGTAGGCGTTCGTACCGGTTTTCAGGCCCAGGGGATCGCGGGCGACCCACCGGCCCAACCACGGCGCGTAATACCTCGCCCCGTGATAATTGAAGCCGCTTTCCTCGTCCCGCTCCTTACCGGTATACCGATAGCGTTTCCGGCTAAAACCGCCGAAGCCGGTTTCCCCGTAGGGCGTGTACTCCTCGCGGTTCACCCAATCCCCCGCGCGATCGAGGACGAGATGGCTACTGCCGAGGTGATCGCTCAGGTGATATTGAACCGCCGGACTGTTATCGTCCGGGAACGCTTCTCCCACCCGAACGGTCGCGATCCGGGCGTTCTCGTCGAGAACGTGCAGGGTATTGTTCTCCCGAACCGTCGCTCGATCGTCCGGGAAAGGACTATAGATCGGTGGCGTTTCGCCGGGATCGCCTTGCACCGGACTAACCGATCCCGCGCTCAAGAGAACGGGATCGTCCTTTCCACCGGACGGACTCGGGCTAACGATCCGTTGATATTCCAGAATCCCGTCGATATAAACCGTGATCTCCCATTCCCCCCCCTGTTTACGGAGGAATTTTTTCACCCGCTGGCCGGTGCCATCGTAGAGATAGTGGGCGTGGATCGACGGTTCCGCGTTATCCGTTTGTACCCGGAACGCTTTCAGCCGGTTGGCGTGATCCCACTCGAAGAAACGGGTGAGGTTCTCTTGGATTAAATTCCCGCCCGGATCGTAGGCGTACTGATAGGTGAGATTTTCGACCGCGGGATGGGTGACGGCGATCGAGCGCAGACGATTCCCCCCCGGGACCATCGTGAAGCGACGCTCGCGACCGGTAACGCTTCCATCGCCGGCGTGGTGCAGGTGTTGCATCCGGCCGAGATTGCCCGCGCGATCGTACTCGTAACGCTCCGTATAGGGACGGGCGCGGGTGATATCGGCACAACGCGGTCGATCGTCCCAGGGCGGTCGATCGGGCGGTCGATCGCATTCCCGCCCGGTGGCGGACAGTAAACGATAGAGGGAATCGTAGGTGAACCGTCGATCGAGCGCGTCTTTCCCTTCTAGAGTGCCGATCACCCCGCAATCCGGCACCCTTTCCCGCAGTTCTAGGAGATTTCCCGCGAGGTCGTACCCGTAGGCGAAATCCTGTAACGGCGCGCCGGTCGGTCGGTAGGTCAGCGGATCGGGCTGGCTATACCGTTCCGATCGCGCTCGAACGAGGCGCAGGGTCAGCGGATCGTGGGCGTACCGGGTCATCGTACCGTTGCCGTAGGCGATAAAAGTCCGCTGTCCCTTGGCGTTGTAGTCGATACGGTGGATATACACGCTCCCGTCCAGCGTCACCCCCGTTAACGCGCCGGCCCGGTTGTAGCGGGGCAGGAGTTCCGGTCGATCGCCCCGGACGGTACGGGGGTAGTACAGCCGTTTGAGCCGATCGAGGGCATCGTACTCGATCGAGGTTTCGTAGACCTTCTCTTCTAACAGGCTCGCCTCGTGGGTTTCTAAAGTTATTCCCTCGGGGGGATGCCAGTTCACCCGATAGGGCTGTACTTTCCAGCCGTTGTCTCCCGCGCCGGCGAACACCCCGGCCAGTTGACTATCTCGAATGACCTGTCGCCCTTTTTCCCGCGGTTTTCCCCGGAAAGTGTAGGCGGTAAAGGTTAATTTCCCGGCCTCGTCGTAATGCCGGTACGGTTGCCCCAAAAGATTAGCGTCACTCGCCTCTAGGGGCGTTAACCCGGACTCCGGACTATCGCCGTAGAGGACGCGCTCGCGGAGGGTGATCTCCTCGCCGGCGTTATCGCGCGCCCACAGCCGTACCGGACGACCGAGACGATCGAACTGTTGTAGATCGAGAGAACCTTTACTATCCCTCTGCTCGATCGCCTTTCCCGCGGCATCCCAGACCGTACAGTGATAGCCCCCGTCCATCTGCTCGATTTTCAGCGCGCGATCGGCGAGATCGTAGGTATAGCGGAAGGCCAACCGGTCTAGCGGATCGGTAACGGTGAGGAGATTGCCGCGGATATCGTAGGTCGAGCGCGTGCGGTAATCGACAATCGGCGAGTCGATCGAGTCCCGATGGCGTTCGATACTCTCTACCGTCCGTCCCAGGGCATCCAAACGGCTACTGGCGGGAGTATTCCAGTGGTGTCGGTACGATCGGGAGCGATCGGCGTGAGTCCGTCCGGCGTTGTCGTTGCTGTCGTAGGTATAGGTTTCCCAAGGGGTCGGCAGATAACGGTCGGGATTCTCCAGATCCCGCGGGATTCCGGAGATCACCCGCTGTTCCGAGCCGTCCGGGTTCACGGTGCGAACGACCTGACCGCGGGGGTCGTAGAACATGGTGACTTCCCGCCCGTATTGAAAATCCTCTAGAGACGCGTAATCCCATCCTGTGGAGAAAAACGGCTCGTATTTCCGCACAACGAGACCTTTATTGTCGTAAATCTGCCAACCACTCACGATCACGTTAGAATTCTCTGGATCGCTATTCTCCCGACCGACTAAGGCCGTTCCCGCGCCGTCACCCGGTTCGGCGGGTAAAATTTCTTTCCCCCCCCCGAAAACGGCATCGCCGAAGCGGATAGTTTCCCCTTGAACCCGCGTTTGCAATAATCGACCGAAACCGTCGGAATACTCGCGACTCTCGATCGTTTCGTCCCGTCGCGGGAGGGGAACGTCGGTTTCCGTGTCGTGATGGAGATAGCGAACACTGCGGACGGAAATCGGTCGCCCCTCGCGCGCGAAGGCGAAGAAGTCGTAGGTTAAACTCGAACTCGCCCTATGTCGATCGCCCTCGATTTTAGCGGGATTTCCCGTCAGCCACGTTTCTTTCAGCAATCCCGAAGGCGTGAAAGTAAACGCGGTTCGGTTCCCGTTGGAGTCGGTGGACTCGACGATCTCCAGCAGGCGGTAATCGTAGGTGGCGCGCGCGGTCAGTCCGGCCGGGTCGGTAACGGCGATCGGCAGTAGTTCGTAAGCGTCGTACGCGATATTCGTATCCCGTCCCAGGGGATCGCGGGTGGTTTTCACCAGTCCCCGGCCCCTGCCGTCGGGGGATTCGTGGAAATCGTACCGGGAACGGGTGGTGGCCACGAAATAGCCGGCCGCGAAGGGCGCGTCGCCGATCGAGTAGCCGTAGCCGAGGGGCAAAGGAATCAGGGGCGAGCGGGTACTATCGGTCGATCCCGACAGCGAGGAGAGAAAATCCGCCGGGTAATCGCTAAGGAATCGATCTCCGCCCGCGCTATACACCGCGAGGGTGGGAACGCGTACCTGTCCGTCCGCGGTTCGCCGGATCAGTAGACGGACTTTCGAGGTGATCGTCGCGGGAAAGGTGATTTTCCGCCAAACTTTATTATTCCCGGTGATATTCCCCCCCGGAACCGTGATCCAGTCGTCTTCCCCGAGATACTGCACCTCGAAATCCGTCAGACCGTAATAATCGAAAGTTAGATTCTCGTCAACGACCGAACCGGGTCGATCGGGTACCGAAAAAACATCGACCCGATCGATCGCCTGTAAGCCCGGCAGATCGACGATTAACCAGCCGGGGAAAGAAAAGGGAGTTCGCCCGATCCAAGACCCGTTAAAATCGCCGTCGATGGCGCGGTTCGGGGGGAAGGGTTGAACGATCGAGGAAGCCGTGGCCTTTCCCCCGTTGGCGGCCAGCGCCACGTTCCGCCCGGTGTCTTTTTCGTGGGCCTCCACCTCCACCACGCGGCTATAGGCCGATGCCGCTTTATGACAGAGGACGCGGATTCGATCGGTACTAATCGGGGGAAAGGTGAATTTTCGCCAGATCTTATGATTACCCGTCACGTTTCCCCCCGGAACCGTTACCCAGCGTTTCCCGTTCCAGGTTTGGATCTCGAAGTCCACGAGGCCGTATTTCGTGAACGCGAGATCGGGGGTCGGTTCGACGGGGATCTGTCCGTCTCCTTTCGCGTCCTGCAAACAGAACAGATCGATCTCGTCGATCGTTTTCGTTCCCGCGAAAGCCACTTCCAACCAATCCGGGTATTCCCCCGGCGTGTTATCGGCCCAGGCCGGCGGCCAGACCGAACCGAGACGGTTGCCATCGATCGCCGCGCCCGGTGGATTTTCCCCGTCGTAGGTGGAAGAGGCCGTAGCCCTCGCCCCGTTGGACACTAGCGCGAGATTCGTCCCGGCGGGGAATTCTCGCGCCCGGAGATAGGGAGGGAATAGGTTGCTTCCGTCCTGTTGATAGGCTCGCCCCGCGATCTCCGCGGTGAGGACCAAACTTTCCGTCCGGACGAGCGCGCCGTAATCGCCCACCTGTCCGAAGGGCAGTCCTCGAAAAGCGCCCGCGTCCGGCCGCGAGGGGTCGCGATCGTAAAAGTTCAGGGTTTGGTCGATTAACGTTCGCGGGGCGAGTCCCGCGAGGATCTGTTCGCGTAAACCTAGCGCGTCGGCGGTTCCGTCGTTGATAATCTCGTATTCCGTATTTTTCGCGACCCGATCGACGAGAAAACGGGAGGCATCATCGCGACGCGCGTAGGTGGTTTCCGAATAGGTCACGAGATAGGGTTCTTCCGCTCGCTCGACCCGGACGCGGTAATCCCTTCCCCTAGGCACGGCAACGCTAATTCGGGCTAACAATTGCCCGTACTCGTCGTATTCCCCCGTGAACTCGCATTGGGTCATCGGATCGTCGCCCCGTTCCCATTGGGTGGTACGGCTCGCGAGGGGCGCGGGAAAGAAAATAGGCGGGAGATCGTCCCGCGCCGGGTCGAGGGGATACACTTCTCGCGCTCCCGTCAGGGATTCGCTCACCGTGTAGGGTCGATCGCTCTCCGGCTTGCCGTCGAGCGCGTAAACTTCCGTCCGGAGGATACTTCCTTTCAGGGTTCGCAGGGCGTCGCGCCGGGCCGAGCGCGACAGACGCGACGGGAAAGCGTCGGCGAATCGATCGGGAGCGAAGGCGTTCGGATCTCCCGACCAATACTCGTGACGGAGATCGAGCGCCCGCCACTCGCCGGATTCCTGAAAGACCGCCCCCTGATGGAACCAAGTCCGCGTTTCTAACGGCGGGGAAAACTGTTCCGGCGCGATGGGGGCGGCGGAATTTTGATTAAATCGCCCGAATTCTTCCGTATCTCGTTGATCTACCCGCGCGAACCCCCGGAATTCCCGTTCCGCGCCATCCCAATAGCCGTGATGGTAGCGGTATTCGGTGACTAGTTTCCCGTTCGACAATCGATCGAGAATGTCCACTCTGGCGACCACCTGTACCGGGAAGGGGAGGGAGGCCCGCCAGCGCGTGGCCGGCTGTTTTTCATCTTCGAGATAATCCCCGATCGAGGATCGGTAGTCGATCCGGGTGACGGCCCCGCGATGGTTGTCCATTTCCCGCAGGAGGTAAGGTTTTACTCCCCCGGTAAAATCGAGGAAGAACATTCCCCGATCGCCCCGGCCGTCGGTATCGCGGCTCCACAACACCCCCGCGACGCCGGTTCCCAACAGATCCACCAATCGCACCCCGTCCGCGTCGGTGACGGGAGGGGTTCCTTTAATCTCGATCGGTTCGCTCCAACCGTTACCGGAGCGATTGATCCAGAGAATCACTTTCCGATCGTCCACGTAGACGATATCGGCTAACCCGTCCCCGTCCACGTCGCCGACGAGAATCCGCCGGGGATCGTACCCGTAGCGATACCGGGGGCTGTTTTTCATCTCCAAGCGATCGCCCCAATTCCCGTAGCCCAGATTCGGCCAGTATTGAATCGCGCCGTCGCTCACGAGCAGAATATCCTGTAACCCGTCGCCCGACATATCGCCCAATTTCACGCGGGGATCGGAAAAGTTCACGTTCGGGAAGCCGGATAAGGATTTTCGGGACACGCGGCGGGTTTCTCGCCATCCTGTCTTAGAATCCTGAAAAAAGCATTCAAAGGTCGTTCCCGAGCGGAGCGCGTCGGTGACACCGTCCCCGGTGAGATCGAGCAGTTTCACCTCGGGATCTTCGAGATTAAAACCCGGCGCGACCGCGTAGGGTTGAAACGAGCGTCGATCCCACCTCCCGCCGTAGTGTAGGGAAAAATAGCCCGCGATCCCTTCCCCGGACACCAGCAAGTCCACGCGTCCGTCCCCGTCGGCATCGAGCAGTTGCACCCCCGAATCGCTCAACTTTAGGCCGACGGGAGCTTCGTCCATGGTTCGCGGTCGATCGAACCGTCCCTCGCCCAAATTGCGCCAGTAGCGGATAGTATCGTTAATTTCCACGATATCCGGTAATCCATTACCGGAGAGATCGGCGAGTTCGTAGTCCGGGTGCGCTAGAGACCTCCGGGGCAGGTCGGCACCCGCGACCGGGAAAAATTTCCGCCCCGACGGTTCAAAACGACTGTAATCGAACTCGATCGGGGGTAGAGCCTCGCTCGCTTCCCCGTCCCGACCGATCGTCCAAATCTGCGAGAGCAGGGAAACCCCGTTCACGGGCAGTTTTTCGGCGAGGTTCGGGACAAAAGCGATGTCGAGAAGGTTTTCCGGGAGCAGGGTTCGCAAATAGTCCGGATTATTCCGTCGGTCGAGGTATAGGAAACGATACACGCGAGCGAGTTTTCCCTCCGTCCACACCTCGATCCCCGTACAACGGCGCGCGGTACGGATAGCGAAACCCGATCGATATCCGGAAAAGGCATCGGGTCGATCGTTCTCGTAAATAAATTTAATTTGAATTAAAAATCGCGGGTTCTGGCGATCTCCATAGTCCCCGTAGCGGATCTCGCTCGGGTACAGTTGATCCCACCGTCCGGCTATCGAGCGATCTCGCTCGTAGCGGTACTCGATACAATTGCCGAAGGGATCGATCGTGCGGGTGATCTGCCACGCGAAAACGCGGGACCGCTCGCGGGGGTCGGCGATCGTGGCGGGATCTTCCCCCTCGACCGCCGGGGTTCCGTAAAAATTTACCGTTCCGTCTTTATCGCGGACTTCCCAATAATTCTGCTTTCCCTGACGGTAATGGAATATTTTAGCGAATAAGCCCTCGGTTCGGGGCTGGTAGCGAGTTTTTCCGGGCTGTTGTTCGACCGGCACGAGATCTTCAGCGCCGGCGAGTAGAAAGGTATCTCGATCGTCGTCGTAGCGGGGAATTCCCTTGGAAGCCTTACGATAGATGGACGGGATGCCGATGCCCCATCCTAAACCCCAGAATCCGTTGCCGTTACCCGCGCTATAGCTCAAGGTCAATTGCGGTTGAAAACCGTTACGACCGGTGGGAATGGTGATGGGAATGGAGAGATTGCCGGTTCCCGTGTAGAGGTCGGGAGAGAATTTTTCCCCGATTCCCGCGAGCGCGCCTCCCCCCTTCGGTAAAGAGAGAACCCGTGATGATACGCCAGATTTATCGCTCATGTATAATTAGTCCGTCTCGGGATCACATATCTACCTCCCAAGAGAGTTGACTCCGAAATTTATTATTATCTTATCTCCGTCCACGGCCCGAAAAAGTTTAGAAAAATTTAATTAGTTTCCGATTGTTGAGGGGTAGAAAGAACGGGGAATCGGAGCTAGAGCGATCTTCACTTCTTTAGACCGGTCGAAAACGATGGGGAATCGGAGCTAGAGCGATCTTCACTTCTTTAGATCGGTCGAAAACGATGTTGAGAGACGATCGATAAAGTAGATGAGTACAAACTTTCGGATTTTAGCCGAGGGATAAAAGGAAAAAGAGAAATCAATCGCGATTTTTGAGAGACCCCGTACTTTGAGCGTTACTCTCTTTTATCGGTTCGGTAAAAACGGAAAATTTCGATCCTTTTCTCTTTCCCGAAGCTCTCTTGAAAATCCCGCGGGCGATCGAAGTATAGGGACGCTATGCAACGTCCTCGCCCATCCCTACTAATCTCGATGTTTGCCTCCTGTAGACACCCGGTAAATTCTTTCGATGTGAACTGGCTTCCTTGATCACTATCGAAAATTTCGGGATGACCATAATTTAATAAGGCTTCACCAATTCAAAAATGAAACGCGTCAGCTTCAAGATTTGGCGAAAAAAGGCTCATCAGGTATTATCCGATCATTAACAATAACAAATCAGACCCGATAATGAGCCACCAACATCTCAAAGAAAAAGGAGGTACTGAACGACAGCGCAGTGACTTTTATTTAGGAATACACGCTCTCTCTCGGATTGAATCCCTACAAAGGTTCGAGATAGAAATGCGGGCGTTAATGAATTTAAGTCCGGGGAAACGGGCTAATTGTCAATGGGGAATGAGGGCGGCAAGCCTTATCCTATCTGCTTTGTAGCTTTCCTTGTCAACTCGTCAGCATACTGTGCTAAAATATTCCATAAAGTATATCACGGTACCGATGATTAATCGAGAATCTCTTGGCGGCTTACCATTCCATATAATGACCGTATATATCCCGCGAGAAAATATCTTTATTCTGGAAGAATGGTTAGCCTGGCATACGATGATGGGAGTTGATAAATTCTTCCTGTACGATAACACTGGCTCTAACCATCTCTTTGATGGACACAGTATTGTCACCGACGGAAAAAATCTACGGGGAGAAAATATCGCCGAAGTAACCGCCCATTTATCGGACACAGACCTAGAGAGCATCGAAGCGGAAATATTTTCAAAATATAATGTAGAGAAGGTTCGATGGGCACCCATTGAAAACGGGAAGATTATGTATCAACAGCATATCGCCTTCGCTCACTATGTAGAAAACCTACGGGAAAATACATGGACGGCGTTTACCGATCTTGACGAGTTCCTCATGGGTGAGGTAAACCTAGATGTGAATCGATCGTCTCATTGGATGTACGGCCGGCCATTTCGTAGATGGAATCCATACACGAGAGTATGCGATATAGTAGATGTGGTTAATTTACAAACCATGTTTTCGGGTAACGTCCCGAAAGATGCTTGGATACATCCCTGTCCTAAATCGATAGTTCAGACGAAGGACTTTATTCCTGGAACAGAAATTCACTATATAGATGTTAAAGGTGAAATTAACGAAAAAGTAGAGTTTTACTTTAATCACTATTCCTATTGTGAATTCAATCATATCGGATTTATCAATAGATGTCTGGAAAATATTCCCTCGTTTCATCCCTTCCCCTTGGATAAGGCGTTCAACGAGAAAGATTATAAACTACAAAAAATAGCCAGGAAAAAACTAAACTATGAAAGCTTCACCCGAATCCCCGATCCTATAGAAGAATCTCGAAAGATACCGGATTTTTCAAAATAATGAGGATTCGGACGGCTCAAAAATTGACCCTTAGAGCCGTCCATCCGTAAGCCTGGGTTCGGCAACAACTACATAATATCCGTGGCGAAGAACGGGAATAGCTGATTAACGATCGCCCGTTGTGAAAGTAGTTTTTGGCATTAGAAATCAAAGACACCTAGCGGTCAAGCGATCGCTCGAACTACTCCCCGTCGGTAACCGTTCAGGGGGGGTGCCGAATTGAACTCATGAGCCGAACACCTTACTTAATAGGCATTTCAGGCGATTTAACTCAAAGACAAAGTGTGGACAAAATGGCTAAAAGACAATTCCAGGAGGGCAATAACACTTTTGACTACTTAGAAAAATCTGTAAAAAATCAAATTGAGTCTAGTTTTCGTCCTGATCTCCCTTGATTTGATATAGTGCATTTTTTCAGCCCCCCCCTGAACGGTTACAATATTTCTAGAGAATTGATAAAAAAATATTAAATATTTCCTGAAAGATCTTGTGTTTTTTTTTAGATCTCTAAAAAAAGTATTAAATATATCACGACACAATTATTTAGGACTTGACAAACTCAGTAAAGGAAAGATACAGTAACGCATACATAACAGACCCTAATCGTTTGATATGCTACATAAAATGTCGTTTTGCCGTTCCCTACCCCTTTTCCTAGCGGTGGTGGCTACCTGCACCCTTTCCGAAGTAGCCGGTGCCGCTACCTTTACTTTCTCTTTCAGTAATGTGCGGGGACTTATTAACGGAACCGTACAGGGAACGATCGAATTACCGGATGGGGATGGAACCTTCGCCGCACCTCGATTTTTATTACTTTCGCCCCCGTCAGTTTAGTCTACCCGCTCCCCTTTAACGTCCTCGCCAATTTAACACGGATATTCGCGAATACTTTCATGGCTACTGGCAGAACTAGCACGGCGAGTTCATTCGCCGCTCAGGATAATCCTTTCACGGGTAACGCCTTCTCTATACATTTCGAGAACGGTACTTACGGGACTCTCTTAAGTGATTTTGGCTCTCATGGTGTTTTCAGCGGCGTTCAGGATCTACATAGTTCAACCGTCACCTTTGCGGCCACTCCCGAAGCCGCCACCGTTCTCGGTTTATTATCGATCGCCGGGATCGGCGTAGTCACCAAACGCAAAAAAGAAAGCCAGTAGATCCTAATTTTTTTCGTTATCTTTCAAGGAGAGCGATCGCGGAATCCATCTCTATCTCTAATTCTATAGTCGATGTATTGACTCCTAGAAAACCGAGAAGGAGCTTGAAACCATGATTCCGCGTTCCTTTTCCGATCGAACGGGAAAAACCGACCATCCCACCACTCGTGGCGGGTGTACGGCTCGAAGGGCAAAATTTCTCGATATTTCCTAGGAACATGACAGCCGAAATCTCTCTCCAACAAAAAGTATCCCTATCTACAGAGGTTTTACTCCAGCACTTAGGCGGTAAATCCGTTTTGCTCGATCTAAAAAGTGAATTGTATTTTACTCAAAACGAAATCGCCACACAAATGTTATTGAGTCTAACCGAATCGGACTCTATCCAAACGGCCTATAACAGACTCTTGGAAGAGTATGACGTAGATCCGGAAAAGTGTAAAAAAGACCTGCTCGAATTTATCGAGCGGTTGGTCAACGCTGAACTGGTAGAAATTAGCGATCCCTCAACTGTCAGGAAGTAATTACAATGCGTGTATTAATCGTTGGTTCCGGCGGCGTTGCCCTGACACGACCCTTAGACTGGGTGGTAAAATCCGGGCATGAAGTTTGGCTATTGGGAGATGACGATCCTTACGAAAATCACCCCCCCGATAATTATCGTTTTTTTCCCACCGTTTTGCAAAAGTACCGCGAGGAAATTACCGATATCTACGCCCACGAACCTCGAATGGCGGAGGAGAATGCCGAACCGTTGCGGAAACTTGTAGACGAATTCCAACCCGACGTTATCCACGTCCACGCCATCGGTTGGCACGCCCAATTTTGCGCCCTGGCCAATGTACGCCCCCTTGTCGTTTCCGCCTGGGGCTTTTTAAATCATCTGATCAAATCCAAAGAGGTATTAGAGGTCGAGAAAGACTATCGCGACGATCATACGGATAGAGTCGCTCAAGTGTTCGAGAAAACCGACGTGTTGATTGTGGAAACACCGATTTTAGTAGAAAACTCTAAGCCACTGCTGAACCAGGATCGGCGGGTGGAATTAATGCCTTTAGGGACAAATACCCAACATTTTTGTCCGGGAGTCACTAGGGATTTACAGAAGTGGCGTTGGGAATTATTTAGAGCTAAAGAAGATACCACGGTTTTGCTTTCACCCCGAGGTTTAGCGGAATTGTACAACCACGAACAGATATATGATGCCTACGCGCTAGCCTATTCCCGATTTACAAGACCGACAATCATCGTGTTTTCATCGATGGGACGTTCCTTTCTGGCCGAAGAAGCATCGTCGGTTTACGATAAAATCTGCAAGAAAGCGGGGGAACTGGGAATCCTGGAGAATATTCGCTGGCTACCTGGCTTCCCGTACGATTTAATGCCTACCCTCTATAACGTATCCGATGTGATCGTTAATTATCCTAAACAGGATGCCTTTCCTTCTACAGTGGTTGAAGCGATCGCTTGCGAACGTCCGGTGATTACCTGTGATCTATTAGCCTATCAAGGTACTTTTATCACGGAATTTTGTACTTTGGTAGAACCAGAAAACACATCCGCTTTAGCCGAGGCCATGATTAAAATTGTGAATCAACCTAGCCAAGAGCGAAAAGAACATCTCGCCCGAGCGCGGCAAGTTGTCGTCGAGCGGTGTGATGAGACGATCCTGCAACGTCAATTGCTCCAGATCTATGAGGATTTGATATCTAGACGTAAGGAATCCGATCGCTAAAATGTAGTCCTAGAGAAGCCTCTAAAATTTTGGGACTCGTCGGACCAACTGTTAAGCTGTTCGTTATTTTAATCGCGTATTCTGTTCGCTGAACTCCTGATCTAGTTTAGCTCACTCCAGCAATTTAGATATCGAACAGCTTCTATTCTTAAGGAAATCCCTACAGGATATTGACAGAACTGGAACAATATTTTTCGAGGAAATTATAACAATCTCAGAAGGATTATGCCCGATTTAAAAATTTGTTTTTTTCAAGTAACCAGTCCCGAAATTTATGATTATTCCAACTATGCTACTAAATTGAATAAAAAATATTGTGAACTTCATTATTATGAATATTTAGAAGTTCCTTTAGTTGAAAGAGAGGATTACGCTCCCCAATGGGGTAAAATTTTTGCGACGATCGAACTTCTGAAAATCGACAAGTACACCCATATTTTTTGTTTAGATGCAGATGCCGTTGTTTTAAATAGAAGTATTAAATTAGAAAGTATTATTGCAAAAATGAGAACGGCGATCGCCTTCTCGGAGAATGGGAAAAATGGTGGCGGATTAATTAACACCGGTGCATTTATCGTCAATCCCCAGGCTATCGAGATTTTAGAACAATGTGTTCGATTAGCCGAGGAAGAGATGAGAGATAGAAAAATGAACGTTTATCACGAGCAAGACGTGATCGCCAAAATGTATGCCGAGGGACTAGAGATGGATATATTTCCGATGAATGAAATGAATTCTTATTGGTTGTATGATATCCATGCCAACGACGGACAATTTATCTATCATTTTATGGGGAGATCCCTCGAAGAAAAAACTCAAATCGCCAAGGATTTATTTGAAAAATATAATTTTTAGAAAGCGGGATTCCCCGGCTTTGAAAATTCTCGCCGGCAGACTTGGCACCCTTGGAATAGACCGCGGGCTACACATAAAATCGAGCTTGATAGATCTACTTTATTTCTTTAGGGGGTTGTCGGTCTCGATCCCTTGTCCTTTTAGGCTTGTAGCCGCTTGTTCCCCCGTGGCGGGTTAACCTCTGGCGTTGTATCGTCGGACCGCACCCCGAGGTTCATGTATATAGTGTTACAGATTTAAGCGGATTCTTCGTGCTACGCTCGAAAAAAGTTTTTGTGTGTATCGATCTGTCGTGTCGACGACCTAAACCTTAAAATCGGTAATCCCTTACCATCACAGTCTAAAAACATGAAGAAAGCGTACTGCGAACCTCAACTTACAACTCATTCCCCGATAGCGGGTTTGAACCAGTCCCGTTTTGCCTTTGGTGATTTCTCGCCTTCGGCTACCGGCCCTCTCACCCCCCAGACCACGGCGAAAATAACCCTCACCCCCCAGACCACGGCGAAAATAACCCTCACCCCCCAGACCACGGCGAAACGTAAATAGCTTCAGCCCCTAAAGATTCTGAATATTTCGGGGTTCCCGTTGTCTGGTGCGGACAAGTGCGCGGGAGGGTCAAAAGCCTAAATGGATTGCACTTGTCCTTGTGGACTCGCGCTCGACGAAAAATGCCCCCGATGCGGGTGTAGACCCGAAAAAGCGGCAAATAACATCGACAAGCATCTAGCCGCCGATGCTCTAGGATTTACTTTTTTCGGGCAACGCGCGCCCGCGAATAGTTCGGAGAATTCTCGGGGGGAAGCCGTATCGATTAGTTGTCATCCGTATCGACGAGAGAGAGAAGACACTCCCGAACCCTAGCACCACCGCGACGCACCCATCCGAACGGCAGATGACCTCGGGGTGCTTTTAGGTCGAAGGTTGCCTCTTGGTAGTGTATCCAGCTATTGTTAACTCGCCATTCTACGGTATCCCCGAAAGCGTTCCAGGCGACCACATTATAATCGGAAGTTCCGCCGAGACCCTGATAGATTTTTTGCTGGACGGAAAAACCGAATCGACCGTCACTGTATTTCACCCACAGCCGGTCCATAGCCCGTAACTCCTCGCGGGGGAAATTATTAATATCCTCTTGTCGTAGCCATCCCTCACTCGTTCGGTTGGCGATCTGGAGCATTAATCCGGCGGTTTCCGCGTCCGCTTCCCGCCATTTTTGTTGTTGTAATAAGTCCTCTAGGGGTTGATAATCGGTGGCCATTTCGGTAAATCCCGTACTGTATCGTGCCTCGAAAAATACAAGCGATCCTCAAACGTTACCGCGAAAACGATCGGAAATCCTAGGAGGTTTCCATCCGATAACCGTTCGCTGTCATAATACCAAATTTAAAAAATCGCCATCGCCCCGAATCCGATATTCCTATGTTAGGCGATCGTTGCCCGCGAGATGCGCGATGAGGTTTAGGAAGTTAACGCTTTTTGATCACTACGGGGTGGGTTACGGTTGGAATCATCAGCGGAAACGCTTGCTGGATCAGAATTTCACGAGAAGAGAGGGTCGTCACGCCCCGAACGAGAGAAACTGTTAGTAATTCACGAGCGGAATCCTTTTCTAGGAAGGATCGCAAGCGATCGGGGAATCAGTGCCGATCCGAGAGTGATGAAAGAGCGTTAACAAATCGGGCGATCGAAGACTTTGAAACCATCGCGATCAGGTTTCGGGAATCCCGAAAAGTCAACCCGGCAACTCGCGTCTGTAGGGGCGGGGGAATTTCGAGCGAACCGTTCCTTCCAATTCAAACGCTGGTGGGCGAGGATAGCCTCGGGGTTTCCGAGCGTCGATCGCCCCTCCCGCTCGCGATAGAACCCGATCGGACCCGACGCGATCTACACTAGATGTCTCAATCCATGTTTAACGAGATTTTCACCGATCGATAACCGTCGGACACGGCGCTCCGACGGGCGCGGGGGAACGATTATGGATAGTCATCGCGTTAACGTCCGCGGTCCCTCTACTGCCGGGCGGGCCGGGAGCGGCGACCGGGGGCGAGAGCGGGACGAGAGACGGAAAATCGAGTGGCGGAGGCTTCTCGCCGAATTATTCGGCACGTTCGCGTTAACGTTGGTAGCGGCGGGAGGTGATGTGATCGAGAGTACCACCGGACACGCGCTCGGACACGTCGCCAAAACGGTCGCGCCCGGCCTGATGGTCATGGCGACGATCTATACCGTCGGCGAGATTTCCGGGGCGCATATCAACCCCGCCGTCACCCTGGCGTTCGCTATCCGGCGGGATTTCCCGTGGAAACGGATTCCGGGTTACTGGGGCGCGCAACTACTCGGGGCGATCGGGGCCGCGTTCTTTTTAAAAACCCTGTTCGGGAATACCGCCCGTCTGGGGGCCACTCGCCTCGGCCCGGGGTTATCGGCTCCGGTCGGTTTTTGGATGGAAGTGGTTTTAACCGTCCTGCTCATTACCGTCATTCTCGGTACCGCCGAACAGCATCGCTTGGTCGGCCCCAACGCGGCGATCGCCGTCGGCAGTACGGTCGCGCTGGACGGACTCTTCGCGGGCCCGGTTAGTGGAGCGTCGATGAATCCGGCACGCTCGCTCGGGCCGGCGTTGGTTAGCGGGCATCTAGAGCAGATCTGGATTTACCTCCTCGGCCCCGTCGCGGGAGCGTTACTCGCCGTTATTCTCGCCTGGCTACTGCACGGGAATCCGAAGCGATCGGAGGTAAAAGCCGCCGGGGGGGAAAATCCGGGTGATACGTGACGAGAAAAAGAGCGCGGTCGTTCGCTCGGGAGCGAGCGGGCGATCGATACGTTTAGCCGATCGAGATCCCCTCCCCTCTCACCCCCCGGCTAGACGAGAGCCAATACTTCTCGGAGTGCGATTCGTTGGTAACCGAATAGAGGCAGTCCTCGAACAAGTTACCCAAGGTGAAATCCTAGAGTAGCCTTGAACTCTCGATCTGATGCGGGTGAAAGTCCCGCCTACTAGACTCGGGTATGACTCCCTATCTGTCCACGATGACCCGACTCGGAATTCGGGAGGTCGAAGCTGGAAGCAGGGCGCGATCAGACCGGGGCTATGCCCGGACACTGGCGCTAAAGGGGAGTTCCCACGGTGAAACAGAGCCTAAGAAAGCAACCTAATCCCTCTTCCGTCACACTAGGGAACAGGAAGACAGAAATGACAGGGGAAAACAGAT
>NZ_JBAFSM010000059.1:0-27193 GCF_036688125.1 Pannus brasiliensis CCIBt3594
CACTCAATTTAGCTATCCGCAGTATTATACCTCATCTTTACGAGAAAGGCTGTAACTGGGCATTCTCCGCTTTTATTTTGTCAATAGTTTTTTCTTTTGTCGCCTGAAATTCTCCCTCAAAAGCTTTTTCCATGAAAATTTCAATAAACCAATTTGCGGCATTACGATAGTCTTTAGTGACGAGATAGAGGCATCTTGAAAAAAAAGCTCGCATCCCAAAAAGACAAGGTGATATAACTGGGCTATCTTATCATAAAGTTTAATTGTTTTTTGGGAAAAAGGAACCGCATAGCTTTCATCAAATCTTAGTTTTATCAAGAGATGAAGAATGTATAGCCTGTCGAGCCAATTCATAAATTTTGCTCTTCCCAAATCCCCCTCATATAGAGTTTGCTGGCACAGAAGGAATGAAGCTTCGATCAGTTGGTTGAATTCATGATCATACACGGGATGAACCGAGGGAAGATTACATAAATTGCTGTATTCGTATTTGTTCATTGTTTTAGAAGGGTTCGGGTAAGGTAATGTTATCGATAACTCCAGCGTAGTTTTTGAACAAGACTCGGGTGTCGTGTCCTGTAATCTTAGCAATATTAACGGGATTTTCTCCTTTCGCCAACGCGTGTGAAATGAAGGTTTTCCTAGTACAGTAAGGTTTTCGGTAAGGGATCTGCAACTCTTTCAATACCTCTACCCAAGCTCGATTCCTGAAATTTTTACTATCGAGCGACATTTTACCATTCGGGCTATGAAAAACGTATTCGGTAAGCTCGGTTGTTTCCGATCGGCGCTTTATCAGAATCTGAGTTAGCTTCGGAGATAGATTGATTTTTCTACGTTTTTGAGACTTAACAGGCCTAGTTTGTCCTTGAGTGTGACACTCCAAAACCCAGATCTGAGTGCAGTTAGGATTGACATTTTCCCATTTTAATCCACATACCTCCCCGATTCTCATTCCTGAATAGAGTAGGAATTCCACAAAATCAGCATAACATGACCACCTCGGCTCCTGAAAAGCGTTAATAATTTTGTTAACTTCCTCTAGAGTGAAAGGATCGCTCTCTGGTTTTAACTTTGTCGCTTTGATCGTGACATTCCAAGGGTTAGGCTCAATCTTCGCATGATGCCAAATAGCTTTTAATAAAACTATATAAGTGGTTAACGTGGCATGAGATACTTGTTGTTTCGCCCATTTGATAAATCCATACACAAAATCCTCAGACACTTTAGAAACTGGTAAATCACTAGCTTCTCGGTATCTGAGGATGAGTTTGATCGCGTTTCGATAGTTCTCCGCGGAGCGTTCCGTCGTTACGCTTTCTGTCTTTTGCTTCCAGTTCCAATAACGATCGAACAACTCCCACAAGGAACCCTGTTCGGGAGCGAATCTCGTCTCCGGTTTGTACTTTTCTAGAGTCGGGTCGAAATTGCCCGTGGCGAGATCGAGAGTGATTTGATTCGCTTTCGCCTCCGCCACGGAGCGGTTGATCTTGGAATCCGGTAAACCGAGGTAAAGGTAAAACGGCTGACCTTGAAATCGTCCGTAGAGCCTTAACCGGTCTTTGTCTAGCTGAACGCTAACGTTGCCCTTGGGAGTCTTTTTGCCTCTAGTCATTTTCTAGTCATTGCTGTTCTAATGATGACCAACAGCGACCAACCTCGTTCGGCTTATTGACAGTAGAATCAAGGCGTGGAAACCCTGAATTTCTTATCCCGAGTGTATGGAGCTAAGCGGATTCGAACCGCTGACCCCCTCAATGCCATTGAGGTGCTCTACCAACTGAGCTATAACCCCTTGAAGACCATTTTCAATATTAGGGTAGTATTTTCGATTTGTCAAGAGCCGGACGCGATAAATTTTGAACGGGCGATCGAGAGAACCGCCCGCGACTACATCGGGTAGGGAACCCGAGTCAGGGAGGCCAAACAATGATTCATGAGGAAATAGACGACTAACATCGCCGCGGCCGCCGATGCCACCAGGGTTCCCGCCAGCATCAGGGAAAATTCCTGACGATCGAACGCTTCCTGCATCAGATGCAGGGACCACGCCACGAGAGCCACGTCAAAGATGAGAATCGGAACCAGCATATTTTAAAATTTGTTAACTTTACCCCTATTCTAATACATAATTCTAAAAGCTCCCGATCGGACTAAGCGCGAAAATACGGAATTTATCCAGATTTGTCCGCCGGAACCAAGGCGTATCGATCGCCCCGCGCCCCCGGATCGCCTCGATCGCTCGTTTACTACCACGTTTAAATACCTAGCGAACCGCCACCTGACGAGTTTGTAAATAATCCTTAACCTCGGCGATGGTTAACTGTCCGTAGTGCAGGAGCGAGGCCAGTAGTGCCGCCTCCGCTTTCCCCTCCGTCAACGCTTCATAAATGTGCTGACAGTTGCCCGCGCCCCCGGAGGCGATCACCGGGATCTCCACCCGTTCGGCGATCTGTCGCGTCAACTCCAGATCGTAGCCCGCTTGGGTTCCGTCCGCGTCCATGCTGGTGACGAGGAGTTCCCCCGCGCCGCGTCGTGTCACCTCTTCGGCCCAGGCGAGCGCGTCGATACCGGTGTTTTCCCGTCCTCCCTTCACGTACACGTCCCAGCCGGGGTTATCGGGATCTTTCCGTCGTCGCGCGTCGATCGCCACGACGATACACTGTTTCCCGAAGCGATCGGCGGATCGATCGATCAGATCCGGGTCGCGGACCGCGGAGGAATTTATACTTACCTTATCCGCCCCCGCTCTTAACAAATTTTTAATATTTTCTAAGGATTGGATACCGCCGCCGACGGTCAGGGGAATAAAAACCTGTTCCGCGGTGCGATAGACTACATCAATAATCGTGTCGCGATCCTCGTGGCTGGCGGTGATATCGAGAAAAACCAACTCGTCCGCCCCCGCGTCGTTATAAATCCGGGCTAACTCCACCGGATCGCCCGCGTCCTTGAGATCGACGAAATTCACGCCTTTAACCACGCGACCTTTATTGACATCCAGACAGGGCAGAATTCTTTTCGCTAACATAACTCACTTTTTCTCGTAATCATGGCTATTAAACGCTCGCGGGGCGATGACGCGCCACCTCCCCCGGAAGAGAATCCGCTGACTCCCGAACCGACGATCGAGGAAACCGCGATCGTCGAGGAACAGATCCGCCCGCGGTCGATCGAGGATTATATCGGTCAGCGGGACTTGAAAGACACCCTGAAGATTACCATCGCGGCGGCGCGGGGACGGGGAGAGGCGATCGATCACCTGTTATTCTACGGGCCGCCGGGGTTGGGAAAAACGACGATGGCGTTGATTCTCGCGGCGGAAATGGGGGTAAATTGCCGGATAACCGCCGCTCCCGCCCTAGAGCGCCCGCGGGACATTACCGGCATCCTCATTAATCTTAAACCGAACGATATTCTTTTTATCGACGAGATCCACCGGCTCAACCGGGTGACGGAGGAGTTACTGTACCCGGCGATGGAGGATTACCGTCTCGATATCACGATGGGGAAAGGACAGGCCGCGAAAATCCGCAGTCTCGATCTCCCCCCATTCACGCTCATCGGCGCGACTACCAAGGTCGGCGCGTTAACCTCGCCCCTGCGCGATCGTTTCGGGATGATTCAACGCCTGCGCTTTTACACGGCGGACGAATTGACCGAAATCGTCCTGAGAACCGCTCGAATTCTCAATGTTTCCGTGAATCTGGAGGGCGCGGCCGAAATCGCCCGTCGATCGAGGGGAACCCCGCGTATCGCCAACCGACTGTTAAAGCGAGTGAGGGATTACGCGCAGGTGAAAGGGGAGGCGACGATCGCGGAAGAATTAGCCTGTCAGGGTCTAGACTCGTTAAACGTGGATAAAATGGGCTTGGATTGGACCGATCGACTGGTTTTACGGACGATGATCGAGCAGTTTCGCGGCGGGCCGGTGGGATTGGAAGCGGTCGCGGCGGCAACCGGGGAGGACGCGAAGACGATCGAGGAGGTATACGAACCCTACCTTTTACAGATCGGTTATCTCCAACGTACCCCGCGCGGCCGGGTAGCGACGGAAGCGGCCTACGATCATCTGGGGTTGGGGGAAAAATTCCGGCGACCGGTCTATCGGGATCTGCCTTTATTCGAGAGTTAAATGAGGCGGAAGGCAGGAGGTAAGAGAAGGGTGCGGTTTACAATCGATCGGGGCGATCTTACGGCTTATAATAGATATTCGGTCTACGTTTCCGGTTTCGATCGACTTAACCGAAAAATTTTCTCTCAATTCTCTAGGAAATTCTTTGTCTGGATACGGATTAGCGATACATACCTCTAGCCCGCAACTCGGTCTGGCGCTGGATAATCGGCAGGGCGATCGGATCTGGCGAACCTGGGATCTCGATCGAGATCTCTCCAACTATTTCCATCAATATCTCGCGGAATTTCTCGCGCGACGGACGTGGGAGGATCTGGATTTTATCGCGGTGGCAAAAGGGCCGGGAAGTTTTACCAGCACTCGCATCGGTCTGGTTACGGTGCGGACGCTGGCGCAACAGTTCGATTTACCTCTCTACACGGTTTCTAGTCTGGCCGCGTTCGCGTGGTCGCGGCGGAAAGATTATCCAGAAGATACCTATCTCGCCCTACAGATGCCCGCGACGAGGGGACAATTGTACACGGGGATTTATCGGGGAAATTCGGTTTATTTGCCCGATTCATTGCTGACTCCCTCGGAGTGGTCGGATACGCTCGATCGCCTCACCCTACCCTATCAACTGTTGGAAACGCCTTCCCATCTAGGGATGAACGCGCCGGACGTTCTCGATCTGGCGGAAATCGATCGATCGGCGGGAAAATCGCCTCATTGGTCATCAGCGTTACCTTTTTACGGAAATTAAGCTAATCATTGACACGATCAAGTCAAAAAAGCCTTTTGATTCGTTTACAGGCTTTTAACTTCTCCTCCTGCCTCCTGCCTCCTGACTCCTGACTCCTGACTCCTGCCTCCTGCCTCCTACAAATATCACGCGATCACTTCCTGTAGGTCGTCCGGGGACAGATCCGGATAGATCACCTCGCCATCTCGGAACCAGATAATCCGTTTCGCGTGACGGGCTACATCGGACTCGTGCGTAACCATGACCACGGTGATGCCGCTACGGTTCAATTCCTCGAAAATATCGATCACTTCCCGCGTGGTTTTCGAGTCGAGGGCGCCGGTCGGTTCGTCGGCGAGGAGTAGAATGGGTTGATTGACGATCGCCCGTGCGATGGCTACCCTCTGTTGTTGTCCCCCGGATAATTGATTGGGTTTATTGTGCAGTCGGTTGTCGAGTTTCACTTTCGTTAACGCCGCGATCGCTCTTTCCTTGCGCTCGCTCGCGGGAACTCCCCCGTAGATCATCGGGAGCATGACGTTTTCTAGCGCACTCATCTGGGGAAGAAGGTGGAACTGCTGGAAGACGAATCCTAGCTTACGGTTACGGATCGTGGCGAGATCCCGATCGGGAAGCTTGGAAACGTCGAGATTTTCCAGATAATAGGCTCCGGTGGTGGGTCGATCGAGACAGCCGATGATATTCATCGCCGTGGACTTTCCCGACCCGGAAGCGCCCATAATCGCGCAATACTCGCCCTTTTTCACCTTCAGGCTCACATTGTTTAGCGCGTGGACGACGGTTTCCCCACTGCCGTACACTTTGGAAATATTTTCCAAGCGAATGATGACGGGAAGGTACGCGTCGGTCTTATTTTCGAGTTCGGTGGTCAGGGAAGGGTTGACGGTCATGGGATGGCGTGGAGAGAGGTCAATAGCTATCACTATATTAAGTTGTATGAATGGCGGATCGGGGGACTTTTTGAAAGCGATCGAGGAAATACAGCCACCCGACGGACGATCGCCGCGGTTTCTCGCGAGAGTCAATCTATCTGGAGTTAGAAATATGGATAAGCTGACCATCCATTTCCCCGAGGATCAAGATAGCCGATCGGGAGCGATCGCGCGGGAACGGGGCATCGGTGTCGATCGAGCGGCCGAATTCGACGCGTACACTCGATTTCAAGCTATTGCCACCACCGGTAATCCCGATCGGGGTTTGGAGATTCTGGACAAACTCGACCTTTTAGGGGCGGATCGACGGGAAAGATCGGGATGATAGAATTCGATCGATCATTTCTAGAAATCGTTCGATACCGTTGAAAAATAAGTTATGTTACTTACCGCTTCCGATCGCTCTACCGACTTCCCCCGATGGCGGTCCGCCACTTGGGAAGATTACCTTCGTTACCGCGACGATCCGAAACCCGAAAGAACGCGACTGTTTTTTACTGGAAAATTTTTATTAGTAATTATGGGTGGCGAAGGGATTAATCATTCTAAAGTTAACGATCTATTTATCGCGATCTTGTTTTATTGGTTCAGTCGTTTTCCCGATCGAAGCGCGGAATCCCTCGGCCGGTGTTTACTAGAAAAAGCCCCCGATCGAGCGGCCGCACCCGATTTAGTCCTCTATATCGGAGAAGATGTACCGCGATGGACGGACGGAGAACCGAGACGTATCGATTTGAATCGGTGGCGCGCTCCCGATCTGGTGGGAGAGATTTCCGATACCACGTTAGCCAGCGATTTAGATGAGAAAAAACAGATCTACGCCGCGATGGGAATTCCCGAATATTGGGTGATCGATGTGAGGGGGTTACGGGTGTTCGCGTTTCGTTTACAGGAGGAGGGAACCTATCGGCAGTGCGAGGGATCATCCGTTTTAACCGGATTACCGATCGCCCTCCTCGAACGAACCCTAGAACAATTGTCCGGGGGAACGAATATCAGCGCGGCGAATTGGTTTAACCGACAGATCGATCGTCTCGGACAAGATAACGATTCGTAATAAAATTTTGAAAAGGTTTCGAGAGTTCGGGAAGTTTTGCCATAGAAGCCAAATGAGGGGAGTGATGAAGTTTTCGATAAAGTCTTTCGTTACGGGAATATCGATCGGATTATGTTTGGTACTGTTCGCGGGGTTCTTTCAAGGGTCGAACGCTCAAACCTCCCGCTCTTTATATCTCGCCTATCCCTCGAATAACCATCAAACCGTCGCGAGTCAAATTTTCTTCATCGGTTCCGCTCCAACCACGGGACAGGTAACGATTAATAATCGGGTAATCGATCGCAGTAAACAAGGTAATTTCGCTCCCAGTTTTCCGCTACAGATCGGCGATAATCTCTTCACCATCCGCCATCAAAATAAAACGGTTAATGTAAAAGTTACCCGGCTCGATCGATCTCTTCCCATCCCGAAAGAATTAGGATTCACTACCGCGTCTTTAAATCCCTCCACGGACATCACTCGTCTCGTCGGCGAGTGGATCTGTTTCACGGCGATCGCGACTCCGAACGCCCGCGTTTCGGTAGAATTAGGAGACGAAAAAGTCGCTCTCCTACCCCAATCGCGTCGGGGCGAAGTTCCCGCCAATTCCGCGGTATTAACCGGGTTAAACCAAGCCGAAGATACAAAAGTAACGGGGTTTTATCGAGGTTGTAAACAGTTTAATCGGGTGGCGGATCTGGGAATTCCTACTTTTACGGCGACGCTGAACGAGAAAACCATCCGTCAAAAGGGAACGGGAGAAATTAACATTATATCCGAGGAAAATTTACCGGCGATCGAGGTTATTTCCCCGCGGGGAGTGGCGCGCACCGGGCCGAGTAGCGATCACTCCCGATTAACTCCCCTTCCCAAAGGTACGCGAGCGAGTGTCACGGGGAAAGAGGGCGATTGGTTACGATTGGATTACGGGGGCTGGATTCTCGCTAAAGAAACGCGATCGATCGACAATGAGGTGTTAGATACGGCGACGGTTAGCGGGATTTCTTCCCGTCCGGGGAAAGACGCTACGGAAATTATTTTTCCCCTATCGCGTCCGGTGCCGATCGCCGTCCGTCAGGAGGATGATAAATTTATCCTGACGCTGTACACTTCGATCGCCAAAACCGACACCATTTTTATCGGCGAAAATCCCCTCGTCCGACGGATGGATTGGCGACAAGTCACCCCGACGAGCGTGGAATACACCTTTTTTCTCAACCAAAATCGTCAATGGGGCTACGATCTCCGCTACGAGGGGTCGAATCTCGTCCTAACTCTCCGTTACCCTCCCGCACGGGGTCAGGGTTTACAGGGAACGACGATCCTGTTAGATCCCGGCCACGGGGGTAAGGAAACCGGCGCGACCGGCCCGACCGGTTACACGGAAAAACAGGTAAATATCGCCGTTTCTAAGTTAATTCAGCGAGAATTGGAGCGGTTGGGGGCTACTGTCTATCTCACCCGGGAAAGCGACACCGATCTGTCCCTACCCGCGCGCGTGGACATTATCGACAATCTGAAACCGACTCTTGCCCTATCCGTCCATTACAACGCGTTACCGGACGGGGGAGACGCGATCAACACGAAAGGGATTGGAATATTCTGGTATCACCCGCAAGCGCACGAATTAGCGGCGTTCCTGCACGATTATCTAACGAAAACGTTGAAACGTTCGTCTTACGGGGTTTTCTGGAATAATTTAGCCCTCACCCGTCCCCATAGCGCGCCCTCGATCCTGTTGGAGTTGGGATTTATGAGTAATCCGGACGAGTTCGAGTGGATTACCGACGCGGGGGAACAGCAAAAACTGGCGAGAGCGGTAGCGGAGGGAATTCGGGACTGGTTCGAGGAGGAGGCAGGAGGCAGGAGGCAGTAGACGGGAGGCAGGAGGCAGGAGAATTTTAAGGGCGCAAACCTTGCGCCCCTACAGGTGGGGCGCGACTCGGGGAGATTTAGGGATTAGGATTGAACGGGAAGGGGTAAACTGGCGATCTGCCAATCGGGACGGAGATTTTTGGCGTTTTTCAGATAGACGTGACAGATCTCGTTTTGGAGTTTCGGGGTGTTGATCTGGAGGAGGACGCGGATACATTTGCTCAGTCCGCCCTCGACGTGCATCTGCTGGACATCGAGAAGGGGGACATTCTGCCAGTTCGGGCGTTGGCGGGCGATAGCGGCGGGAAAAATCGCGTCGATATCGCGGGTGGTGGTAAAGATGACGCTGACGATCTCTTCGGGATCGAGTTGATTGCGCGTTTCGATCGCTTCGAGGAGTTCCGTTACCGCCTCCCGTACCGCCTCGATCGTGTTATTCTCTACCGTGGTCGCCCCTCGAATCGATCGAACTTTCCAATGCACGATATCATCCTCCGCTAATCGTCCTCACTAGATTTTAGGGGATAACCTACGGCTTTCCTCAAAATCTCATCTTTAAATTAGGGACGATACAGCCACAACGGTTGTCCGTTGACTTCCATTTCAAACTCTAACAGGCCGATCGCCCGTTGTAGTCCCGCCGGAACTTGACTGCGGGTTCCCAGAAAGCGGCTGACGAGGGGTTTCGGTTCCTCGATCGTCTGACACTTGGTTTTATCGGGATCTAGTCCGACTAACTCGGCCGCCCAGCGTCGCGCGTCCTCTTCCGTCCCCAATCGATCGACCACGCCCAATTCTAGAGCCTGTTGCCCGGTGAAGATCCGGCCGTCGGCGAAACTTTTCACCGTGTCCACTTCCAGATTCCGCGCGGTGGCTACGGTGGTGACGAACTGTTCGTAACTGGTATCGATCATCGTCTGGAGGATTCTCTCCTCTTCCGGGGTTAACTCTCGATCGAACGACAGGATATCCTTGTAGGGGCCGGATTTGATCACCTTGAAGGAAACCCCCACTTTATCCAGTAGTCTCTCGATATTATTGCCGCGCAGGATCACGCCGATCGAACCGGTGATCGTGCCGGGGTTTGCCATGATGTGTTCGGCTCCCATGCCGATATACACGCCCCCCGACGCGGAAATGTTGCCGAAACTGGCGATAACTTTGGTTTTCTCCCGAACCCGCTTCAATGCCTCGTAAATTTCCTGAGAATCGCCCACCGTCCCGCCGGGGGAGTCGATCCGCAGTAAAAGCGCGGGAAATTGTTTCTCTTTAACGACTTCTAGGGCTTTTAGTACCCGTTTTCGAGTGTCGGAAGCGATCGCTCCCGTGATCTCGATGCGGGCGATTTGTTTTCTCGTCTTGGGTTTAAACGGCCAGATCATAAAACGCGTGTATCTCGAAAAACCGACTCCCTCTACTGTAACGTTTCCCCGCGGGGGATCTGGCTTCAAAAACTCAGCTTGATATCGCCGTTGGATTGGGTGTACTCCGGGACTTGTATTTCGACGGGGGGAACTTTCCAGATTTTCTGTAGATACTCGCGGATCGATCGATCGCTGGAAAATTTCCCCATACGGTCGACATTCAGAATCGACATCCGCGTCCAGCGATCGCTATCGCGGTATGCCTGTCCCACCCGATCCTGACATTCCACGTAGGACGCGTAATCGGCCAGTACCAGATAATCATCCTGATACATCAGCGCGTCCAAAAGGGGACGAAATAGATCGCCATCGCCGCGGGAGAAGAAACCGGAATCGAGTCGATCGATCGCGAGTTTCAATTCCGGGTTACTCTCGTAGTAATCGCGCGGATTGTATCCCGACGCTTTCAGCGCGAGAACCTGTTCGGCGGTTAATCCGAAGAGAAAGAAGTTTTCGGCACCCACCTCCTCGCGGATCTCGATATTCGCCCCGTCGAGAGTCCCGATCGTCAGCGCGCCGTTCATCGAGAATTTCATATTACCGGTTCCCGATGCCTCTTTGCCCGCGGTAGAAATCTGTTCGGAGAGATCTGCCGCCGGATAGATGCGCTGGGCGAACTTAACGTTGTAATCCTTCAGAAAGACCACTTTTAAACGGCCGCGAATATCCGGGTCATGATTCACGACATCGGCGATCGAGTTAATTAATTTAATGATTAACTTGGCCATGTAGTACCCCGGCGCGGCTTTTCCACCGAAAAGGAAGGTACGTGGCGTGATATCGAGATTCGGATCGGCTTTGAGACGATTATAGAGGGTGATGATATGAAGCGCGTTCAGATGTTGCCGTTTATACTCGTGAATCCGTTTCGCCTGAATATCGAACAGGGAATCGGGATCGATATCGATGCCGTAGTTGTCTCTAATCTGTTCGGCTAAATCCCGTTTCACCGCGCGCTTTACCCCGGCGAATTCCTGACGGAAACCGCTATCCTCGATAAAGTTTTCCAGTTTTCGCAGTTCATCGAGATTTTTGATCCAGCCGTCCCCGATGCGATCGGTAATTAAATTCGCCAGTCGGGGATTACTTAAAACGATAAAACGCCGCGGGGTAACGCCGTTAGTGACGTTGGTGAACTTCTCCGGGTACATCTCGTAGAAGTCGTGGAGAATCGTTTTTTTCAGCAATTCACTGTGTAATTCGGCTACCCCGTTGATCGCGTGACTACCGATACAGGCTAGATGCGCCATCCGGATATAACGTTCGCCACTTTCATCGATAATCGACATCCGGCGGAGTCGATCGATCTCGTCCGGGAATTTAATCCGAACTCGATCGAGAAAGCGCCGGTTGATCTCGTAAATAATTTCCAGGTGTCGCGGCAGTAAATTCCCGAACATCTCCAGCGGCCAGCGTTCCAGCGCTTCCGGTAGCAGGGTATGATTCGTGTACGCGAAAGTGTTGGTGGTAATATTCCAGGCGCGATCCCAATCGAAACCGTATTCGTCTAAGAGAAGCCGCATTAATGCCGCCACGGCGATCGTCGGGTGGGTATCGTTTAACTGGATCGCGTACTGTTCGTGAAATCTTTCCGGCGCGAGATTCTGGAGTTTCATCAGGCGGATCGCGTCTTGTAGGGAACAGGAAACGAAGAAATATTGTTGTTCTAACCGTAATTGTTTTCCCTGATAGGATTCATCGTTAGGATAGAGAACTTTGGTGATATTCTCGGAATCGCTTTTCTCGTGAACCGCGCCGAAGTAATCACCCTTATTAAACGCCTCGAAATCGAAAGATTCCGGCGCTTCCGCTTTCCACAGTCGCAGGGTGTTGGCGGTATTGGCTTGAAAGCCGAGAATCGGGGTATCGTAGGGAACGCCTTTCACCACTTTATAGGGAACCCAGCGGACGCGGTAGCGATCGAATTCGTCGGTATAAGTCTCGGTATGTCCGCCGAATTTCACCTCTAACGACGCTTCCGGCCGCGCCACCTCCCACGGATTGCCGTATTGTAACCACTTGTCGGTGATTTCCACCTGCCAGCCGTCTTTAATCTGCTGGTCGAAAATGCCGTATTCGTAGCGGATTCCGTAACCGATCGCCGGGATCTCCAACGTCGCCAGAGAATCGATATAACAAGCGGCCAAACGCCCTAAACCGCCATTTCCTAGCCCCGGTTCCTCTTCCTGTTCTAACAGATCGGCGAGGTTTAGTCCCAGTTCCTCGATCGCCTGTTTGGCCACGTTATACAGTCCCAGGCTGATCAGATTATTGCCCAGATGCGGCCCGAGGAGGAATTCGGCGGACAGGTAAACCACCGTTCTCGGCGCTTTTTCGATGTAGGTTCGCTCGGTATTCAGCCAGCGATTGACCAACCGATCGCGAACGGTATAGGCTAAGGCCATGTAATAGTCGTTTTTAGTGGCTATTTTCGGAAATTTCGCCTGAACGTAAAATAAATTATCTAAAAACGCCCGTTTTAGGATCGAGACGGTCATCCCGGTGCGATCGTCTTCGAGTTGAATATTGTTGGGAACGATGTTAACCATGCTGGGGTTTCTCTAGGAGTCAGGAGGAAGAATAAAATGGCTAAAAATTTCCGAAAAATTCTCTTGATTTTTTATAATTCTAGTTTTCGCAGTTTTTAAACCCCCAAAAGACGGGTTTTATTAGGTTACGAAAAAAAACGCCCTCCCGAATCTGGCGACCGAAACAGTTTTGCTGTCGGTCTCGCCGGAAACGGAAGGGCGGGCGATCGATTCGCTACTCTTACCAAGCACGAGTAGCCGTATTAACGATTAATAGGGCCATTTCCAGGCGACGATATCGGGGCGATCGATCCCGTGTTCGTAGGCGTAATTGGTGCAGGAGATCTGTTCGTCTTTCAGATGTTCCTTGACGCGCGCGCCGGCTACTTTCAGACGGGGAATTCGATCGATCACGTCGATCGCGATACTGAAGCGATCGATCTGGTTCTGGATCGCCAGATCTAGCGGGGTATTAATATTCCCCTTCTCCTTATAGCCGCGAACGTGCATATTTTTGTGATTGGTGCGGCGGTAAGTGAGACGGTGAATCAACCAGGGATAGCCGTGGAAATTGAAAATAATCGGTTTATCCAGGGTGAAAAGACTATCGAAATCCCGATCGCTCAAACCGTGGGGATGTTCCGTATCCGGTTGCAATTTAAACAGATCGATCACGTTAATAAAACGGATCTTCAGATCGGGGAAATTCTCCCGTAAGATACAGGACGCGGCCAGCGATTCCTGCGTCGGAATATCGCCCGCGGTCGCCAACACCACATCCGGTTCCTCGTTGCCATCGGTACAGGCCCAATCCCAGATATCGATCCCCTTGGTGCAGTTTTTAATCGCCGTATCCATGTCGTGATACTGCAAGTGCAGTTGTTTATCCGACACGATCACGTTGATATAATTCTTACTTCGCAGACAGTGATCGGCGACCGAAAGTAAAGTGTTCACATCCGGCGGTAGATAGATCCGTACCACGTCCGGACTCTTATTCAATACCACATCGAGGAAACCCGGATCTTGATGGGTGAACCCGTTATGATCCTGCCGCCAAACTGTCGAGGTAATTAACAGATTCAACGAAGAAATTCCCGCCCGCCACTGAATATGATTACAGATTTGTAACCATTTGGCGTGTTGGTTGAACATCGAATCGATAACGTGGGCGAAAGATTCGTAAGTCGAGAAAAACCCGTGTCTTCCGGTGAGTAAATAACCCTCCAGCCAACCTTCTAACGTGTGTTCGCTCAACATTTCCATCACCCGACCGTCCGGGGACAATTCCCCACCGTCCGCGTCTTCCGGTAAGTAGTCCGCGATCCAGAATTTTTTGCTAACCTCGTAAATCGAGTTCAGTTTGTTGGAAGTATTTTCGTCGGGGCCGAATACCCGGAAATCGGTCATGTTTTCCTTCATGACATCCCGTAGGAACATCCCTAACGGTTTGGTATTTTCCACCTCCGTAGTCCCCGGTTTGACGACTTCCACCCCGTAGCGGCGGAAATCCGGTAGTCTCAGATCCCGGCGCAGTAAGCCACCGTTCGCGTAGGGAGTGGAACCGAGGCGTTTCTCGCCTTTGGGGGCGATCGACTTAATTTCGGGGCGTAGGGTTCCGTTCTCGTCGAAAAGTTCCTCGGGCTTGTAGCTTCGCATCCAGGCTTCGAGTTGAGCGACGTGTTCGGGGTTATTGTGCATTCCGCCCATCGGTACTTGGTGAGCGCGCCAGAAACCCTCGACTTTATGACCGTCCACTTCCGCCGGCCCCGTCCATCCTTTGGGAGTCCGCAAAACGATCATCGGCCAGATGGGGCGGGTGGCATTGCCGCTACTCCGGGCTTCTTGTTGGATATTGTGAATCTCGGAAACACAATGATCGAGAGTGGCCGCGAGTGCCTGGTGCATCGATTCGGGGTCGGAACCCTCGACGAAGTACGGGGTATAGCCGTAACCTTCAAATAACGCTTTTAATTCCCGATGGCTCACGCGAGAGAGGATAGTCGGGTTATTGATCTTGTAACCGTTGAGATGGAGGACGGGAAGTACCGCGCCGTCTCGAATCGGGTTGATAAATTTGTTGGAGTGCCAGGAAGTCGCGAGAGGGCCGGTTTCCGCTTCTCCATCCCCGGCGAGCGCGACCACGATTAGGTTCGGATTATCGAAAGCGGCCCCGAACGCGTGGGAGAGGGCGTAGCCTAGTTCGCCTCCCTCGTGGATGGAACCGGGGGTTTCCGGGGTGCAATGGCTACCGATACCGCCGGGGAAAGAGAATTGTTTGAAAAACTTCTGCATTCCCGCCTCGTCTTCACTGCATTCGGGGAAGTAGTGCGAGTAACTTCCCTCTAGATAGCAGGGGCCGAGGAAACCGGGCGCTCCGTGACCGGGGCCGACGACATAAAGCAGATCTTGATTAAATTTGTTGATAATTCGGTTTAAATGGGTGTAGAGAAAGCTGATCCCCGGACTGGAACCCCAGTGTCCGAGAAGGCGCTGTTTGATCTGTTCCGGTTTGATGGGTTCCTTCAGGAGGGGATTGCTCCGCAGATAGATCATGCCGGCGGCCAGATAATTGGAAGCGCGCCAGAAGGCGTGTAATTTGTACAGTTCGTCTGCGGATAGGGGAGAGCCGGTGACGGTCGATCGAGCCTGTCCGTAGGTGCTAATCGAGGTCTCTAAAGTCGGTTTATCGGGTGTCGCTACCATAGGGTTACTCTAGTCTTCAGAATTTCTCGGGTAAATATCGTTAGGGTCGCCGTTTTTTTTCGGGTTTCGATCGGGGAATTCCCCCGCTACCGATATTTACTCCATTCACCTTACCCTAAGAATCGTAATACAATCGTCAAAAAACGGCAGACTTTTGGATCTTAATCTTAATTTTATACTCGCTCGATCGAATCTTTCGATCGTGATTAATCTTCGGTTAACCGTTGATTAATCTTCGCCTTGTTTCCAGAATGAACGAGAGCGATCGGAACGCTCCCCGCGTCTTTCTATCTTTCTGACGATCCTCGCGGGGGTCTCCCCGATCGCCGATCGGGTCGTTTCTGCCAACCCCTCGCCCCGGCTCGATCGCTCCCGTATCCTAACGAGAAAAGCGTTTCCCGATCGAGTGTCGGGAATCGATTCGCGCTCATAGTATCGCGATAGGAGATCCCGCCCGATCGAAGTAAAATTCCCCTCCTGACCGATCGCTCGATTTTCAATTAAAATCTTTCTAAAATTTTTCGCCCGGATCTTACCGTTCTCTCGCCACCAAGTTTGTCAATTTTCTTTTCCCGCGGACAGATCGGGAAGGTGCTGTTTAAGCGTTTGTACCGCTCGGGCGAACCCCGGATCTAGAGAAAAAATTCGCTCGATATCTAGGGCGAAACCGAGATCGAGCATCCGATCGAGCGTCGGGTTGTTGACCAGCGCGCTCGCGTTCGCCAGGACGCGGGAGAGCGGGAGATCCCCGGATACATTGCCGATTAAGCGATTATCTATCCGGATCGGTTTGGTGATATGGTCGGTCGCGCCGGCCGCGAAGGAGCGCTCGATCGATTCCCGAGCGAGGTTCGATCGATTGTCTTTCTAATCTCCCTCACCCTCCCCATTTTCCCCCTCTCTCCCGACTCCCGAGAAAGCTTACTCGATCGAGATCGACTGGGGGCCGCTACCGTTGCCGGAACTGGTATCGCGATAACTGACCATTCCCTGTTGTTCTAGCCAGCGTTTCAGGGGATCGTCGTTCAATTTCAGCCGGAGAATCCCGGAGACGAAACCGCCCAGGAAGGCGATCGGTTGTTCGATCAATTCTTTCGCCACGGGTTGTAGTTCATCGAGAAACATAAAAATTTATCTCCTGTGTAGCCACCTATTCAATGTTAAGTTAATTTACAGAAATCGATCGAGACTCCCTTTTATGAACCCGACCTCTACTCCGAAAAAGCGCCCCCTTCTGCCGATCGCTTTGTTGGCGATCGTTCTGGTTTGGGTGGGAATCCGGCTATTTTTCCCCGATATTCCGAGTCCTTTCGCGGGAAGTCGTCCCGATACTCTCGGTGTCGTGTCCGGAAAACTGCATCCCTGTCCGAACACCCCCAACTGTGTCAGCAGTCAAAGCGCGGATGTCGTTCACTCGATCGAACCGATTCCCTATACCGGGACTCCGGGGGAGGCGATCGAGAAAATCGCGGCGATCGTCGAAAGCCAACCGAGAACGAAGATTATCGCCCGAGAAAGTAATTACCTTTACGCCGAATTCGCCAGTCAATGGATGGGATTCGTCGATGACGTGGAATTTTACGCCGATCCGGACAAGAAAGCGATCGAGGTTCGATCTGCCTCCCGTCTCGGAGAATCGGATCTCAACGTCAACCGTCAACGCGTGGAAACGATTCGATCGCTATTTTAAGCCGTCAGCGGTCAATATGTAGGGGCGCGAGACTCGCGCCCTCTCTCACGCCCGAGAATCGCATCTTACCTCCTGCCTCCTGCCTCCTGCCTCCTGCCTCCTGCCTCCTGCCTCCTAACCCCTACCCCCTGAAACTATGTTCCGACCGCAACCTATTCCCCCCGGTGAAGGACAGGAATCCGTCTGGGATTATCCCCGTCCTCCCCGTCTCGAATTTTGCCCGAAACATTTAAAAATCATCTTTAACGACGTTACCATCGCCGACACTCGCGCTAGTTACCGCGTTCTCGAAACCAGTCATCCCCCCGTTTACTATCTCCCTCCCGAAGATATCCGGATGGAATATCTACAGCCGGGGGAAGGACGGTCTTTCTGCGAGTGGAAAGGAATGGCGGGCTATTATACCGTAACCGTGGGAGATAAACAAGCGAGAAATGTCGCGTGGTATTATCCCGATCCGACTCCCGCTTTCACGGCGATTACCAATTATGTCGCTTTCTACGCCGCGCCGATGGATGCTTGTTACGTGGACGGGGAATTAGTACGACCTCAACCCGGTAACTTCTACGGGGGATGGATTACCGATGATATTGTCGGGCCGTTTAAAGGCGAACCGAACAGTTGGGGATGGTGATGAAATCCTGATATTTCTATTAGAAAGATCCGCGTTCTATATCCAAAGGAGTATAGTGAAGATAGAAATCTATCTATTCAAGTGGTTTCCTTATGAACTCCGTCGCGCGTCCCGTATTTCTACAATCAGCCCTAACCTTATTGGGCTTCTTGCTATTAGTGATCCTGTTAGCGTAAAGTTAACTTCGCTAACAGGATCGTCGGCTGTTTCGGGGACGGTCGGTATTCGGAAAAAGTCTCGTCGAGAGCATTGTGAAAGGTTAAGAGGGTGGTTGGAGGGTAGGTTTTATCGCCCGATCGATGTTTCGGTACAATTCGTCTAAAGAACTGGAATTATCTAAAATCACATCCGCTACGGCGATTTTCTCTTCGATCGGCATTTGATTGTTAATTCTCGCGATAGCCTGCTCCCTACTCAGGCTGTCTCTTTGTATCAGGCGATCGATCTGTTCGTCCCGAGAGCAATAAACGACCCAGATTTCCGTGACGATACCCGTTAAACCCGCTTCAAACAATAACGGGATCGAGAAAACAACTACCTCATCTTCTATCTTTTCGAGATTTTTCGCGAAACATTCCCGGACGAAGGGATGGATCTGATTTTCCAGCCATTCTTTCTCGATCGGATCGCTAAAGATAATCTCGCCTAACTTTTTTCGATCGAGATTTCCCCCGTTTCCCCGCACCTTTTCCCCGTATCGATCGAAAATTCGTTCTAGAATCGGCGAACCGATCGCCACCGCTTCCCTCGCGTAAATATCCGCGTCGAGGACGGGAATTTTATAACGATTCGCCAGATAATTAGAAACCGTCGATTTCCCGCAGGCGATCCCCCCCGTTAAGCCGATAACTCTCCGTTCCATCGTTTTAATCTATCGTGTTGATTCACTATCATCGCTCGATTCGAGTTTTTGGCGACCGATGAAATCGTCGATCGACTACGTTATCTTAAAACAGGGTATCGCTCACCGGGTCCGATCGGGTACAAGCCTACCCTTTCCAGGAGAAAAGTGTTCGGTGGGTAGGGGCGCTCCGGCCTCTCGTCCCTACTTGCCTTTTGCCTCCTGCCTTCTAGTCACGCTTTCATCATTCCCTATGAATTTCGCGCTCGACCAAGCTCTAGAAAGACTCGACATTAACGCCGACTGGATCGGATTGCGGCAGTTAACCGAAACCAACACCACGCGAACCGTCCGCGACGGCAAACCCCAATCCAACGGGAGAAGCGTCACCCGCGGGGTGATGGTCGAGGTGATGGTCAACGGGCAGATCGGTTATTGCGCCACCAGTCACCTCGCGCAAGATAGCCTCCAAGCCGCCGCCGAGGTCGCCTATAAACAGGCGATCGCCGCCTCGCGTTGGTCGGTTCATCCCCTCGATCTCTCGGTACGTCCGAAAGCCGTCGGTCACTATCGATCGCCTTTTCTCAAACCCTCCGATTATTTCACGGCCGCCGATCTCAACGATTTATTGATCCGCATCTGCCACACCCTGAAAGTCTCCGATAAAGTCGTTTCCACCAGCGCGACCGCCCGAATTACCGAAACCGAACAGAACTTCTTCAGTAGTAACGGTTCGCGCGTGGAGCAGAAATTCGTTCTCGTGACGACAGACTACGGCGCGACCGCGCGGGACGGCAATATCGTCCAAAGACGCACCGATAACGGCTCTTTCGCCCGAAGTTATCAAGTCGGGATGGAGGTTTTCGAGCCGACCGCGACCCTAGAGCGAGCGAGACAGATCGGCGAGGAAGCGGTAGAACTGTTGAGCGCGGAGGAATGTCCGGAGGGAACCGCCACCCTCGTTCTCGCGCCGGATCAGATGATGCTTCAAATTCACGAGAGTATCGGGCATCCGTTGGAATTAGACCGTATTTTAGGCGATGAGCGCAACTATGCCGGGAGTAGCTTCGTTAAGCTTTCGGATTTCGGGTCGCTCGTCTACGGTTCGCCGCTGATGAACGTTACCTTCGATCCCACCGTCGAGGGAGAGTTCGCCAGTTACGCGTTCGATGACGGGGGAATGGCGGCGAAAAAAGAGTATTTAATTCAAAATGGCTTACTTTTGCGGGGATTGGGCGGCTTGGAGAGCCAGGCGCGCGCGAACGTTCCCGGTGTAGCCAATTTTCGCGCCTGTTCTTGGAATCGGCCGGCGATCGATCGCATGGCCAACCTCAACCTAGAACCGGGGGAAAGTTCCTTCGAGGAGATGATCGGTTCGATCGAGTACGGGGTCTATATGCGATCGAACCGTTCCTGGTCGATCGACGATTATCGGAATAAATTTCAGTTCGGTTGCGAGTACGCGCGACTGATCGAGAACGGGAAACTGACCAAAACCCTGCGGAATCCCAACTATCGCGGCATAACCAATCAATTCTGGCGGAGTTTAATCGCCGTGGGCGACGAAAGCACCCGCGAGGTCTACGGGACTCCCTACTGTGGCAAGGGAGAACCCAATCAGGTAATCCGGGTCGGTCACGCGTCCCCCGTCTGCGCTTTCGCGGATATCGAGATTTTTGGAGGTACGAAATAATGTCGATCGAACAACGGTGGGAATCGGTTTTTAACGACCTCGGCGAGAGTCTGATCGATCGCCTCCAATCCGGCGAATCCCTATCTTTAGAACTAATCGGGGAAAATAGCCAGTTTATCCGCTTTAATCGGGCGAGGGCGAGACAGAACGGCATCGTTCTCGACGCGAAGGTAAAAATCACTCTCTGGGGGGATGGCAAGACCGCTTATCGTCGTTTTCCCCTGACGGGCGATCGGGATCTCGATCTCGCGGAAGGGTGGGAAAATCTCGACGATTTACGCGAAGAGATCGCCATTCTCCCGGAAGATCCCTACATCGTCCCGCCGGAAAATTACGGTTCGACGCGGGAAGTCTATCACGGTGAACTTTTGCCGATCGAAAACGCGGTGGAAGAAATTCTACAGCCCGCTGACGGTTTGGATTTTACCGGTTTTTACGCGTCCGGGGCGGTTATTCGGGCGAATATGAACTCCGCGGGCGGAAAACACTGGTTCGCGACCGAATCCTTCTTTCTGGACTATTCCGTCATCACTCCCTCGGAAAAAGCGGTCAAACAGATTTTAGCCGATCGAATCTGGAACGGCGATCGATACCGCGAACAACTGAGAGCGATCGAGACCCAACTACAATTACTGGAAAAGCCCGTCCATCAAGTTCCCCCCGGACGTTACCGCGTCTATCTCGCGCCCGCCGCGACCGCGGATTTAATCGGGATGCTGTCCTGGGGAGGGGTTAGCGAGGCTTCCCTGCAACAGGGAGGGAGCGCCCTCACCAAACTCCGCCAGGGAAAAATCCTCTCTCCGCTATTGAGCCTCCGGGAAAACTTTCAAGGGGGAAATGTACCGCGATTTAATGAATTAGGCGAGGTCGCGCCGGCGGAATTATCGATTATCGAGAAAGGCGAGTTAATCAATACATTAATCAGTAGCCGTACCGCGAAAGAATACGGCCTCGTCGGGAACGGGGCGAGTCAGGGCGAGGGATTACGCGCGACGGAGGTTAGCTCCGGGGAGTTAGCGCGGGAGGAGATTTTACAACGGTTAGATACCGGGCTGTACCTTTCTAATCTGCATTATCTCAACTGGAGCGATCGACCCAGCGGACGGATCACCGGGATGACCCGTTACGCCTGTTTCTACGTGGAAAACGGGGAGATCGTCGCGCCGATTCAAGATTTACGCTTCGATGAAAGTCTGTACGCGTTCCTCGGCGAAAACCTGCTCGCCCTCACCGATTTTCGCGAGTTCATCCCGGAAACCGGAACCTACGAGGCGCGTTCGATCGGCGGTTTACTTCTGCCCGGTTTACTGGTGGAGGATTTCACCTTCACGCTATAAGAGACCTCTTGCGGAATTCAAAAATTGTCGTGTGGTTAGGGAAGTTCGCTTCGCTCGTACTCTCCCTTCGGTCGAGAACAGGAGCCAGTAGTCAGGAGTCAGGAGGAAGAATAAAGAAGCGTACCCAACCAATAAGCTTACGTTTGCAGGAACTTTATATCTTCAAAAGCTATTTACTCCTCCTTTCTCCTCCTGACTCCTGCCTCCAGTCTCCTGACTCCTGTCTCCTGACTCCTGTCTCCCGTCCCGACGAGAGATTTTTGATTTTTGTCAGAGGTCTTATCTATCCATTTGAAGATCCCGCTCGGCTCTTCCTTTCGTTAGGCTACAAGCAACGGGAAGCAAGAGGAGACGGTCAATGCTAGAGCGATCGGAGCAGGATTTTCTCGACGCGAGAGATCTGGACGATTTAGACGTGGATTTTGACGGGAGCGAGGAAGTGGAGATCGTGGATCTCGACGAGGGAGAGATGACGCGACTGGAAGAGGGTTACAATCCAGCGGACGCGCTTCTGACCGGTGGCGATATCTACGCGAATACAGAACAGGCCGCGACAGTGGGAGATGAGGCCGTCGGTGGTACGGTGATGACTCCCGATCAGAATGTGGTCGAGGATATCGGGGCCGCGGTGGGGTTAGAAATGTCCGATAAGGAATGGCTTCACACCGATGAAATTCTCAATCTTCGCGACGATCGCCGGTGGGAACTCGATCCCAAATCTTCGGAGGATTACGAACAGCGCCGGTAGTGAGGGAGGGGATGGGGAGATGGGGAAGTTTTTCGGGAAAGGGGAAGGAAAGTTTTTTGGTGGGTTACGCTTTGCTAACCTACCCTACGGTTTGTATGCTAGATAATTTTTATACAAGGGTTTTAACTATGAGCGAGATCTCGATCGAGGATATCAAAACGTTAACCGAACAGTCGGGGAATACTTGCGTTTCGATCTATATGCCAATGATGTGGACGGGTTTGGAAAGTAATCAAAACCCGGTGCGCTATAAGAATCTGGTTCGGGAAATGGAAAAACAACTACGCGATTACGGTCTGCCAGCGGGGGAAATCGAGGATTTTCTCGATCGAGCGGAATCGATCGATGTAGAAGACGAGGAATTCTGGCAGAAACAGAGTCAGGGATTCGCCCTTTTCCTCTCCACGGATTTTTTACAATACTATCGACTCCCCCTCTCTTTCGATGAATTGGTCGTCATCAACGATCGCTTTCACCTGAAACCTTTACTCCCTCTCTTAACCAACGACGGTGACTTTTATATTCTCACCCTCGGACAGAAACAGGTGAGATTCCTAGAAGCGACCCGTTATAGCGTGCGGGAGGTAGAGGTCGAGGGAATGCCGAAATCGCTCGACGAGGCGTTAGGATACGATGAAACCGCCAAAGAAGGTCAATTCCGTATCCAGACCGGCAAGGGGGGAACGAGTAATCCCTATCCTCAACCCGGTAGTTTTCACGGACAGGGTAGCCCCGATCGAGATCAGCATCATCGAACGCTCCTACAATTTTTCTACGCGGTCGATTCCGCGTTACACGAGCGCTTGCACGATAAACACGCGCCTTTAATTCTCGTGGGAGTCGAGTATCTTTTGCCCCTTTACCGCGAGGCGAATACTTACCCTTATTTAGTAGAAGAAGGCATCGCGGAGAGCGCGAAAGTGTTAACCTCGGAGGAACTTCACGAGCAAGCGTTACCGATGATCGAGCCGTATTTAACGCGGTCGCGGGAGGAGGCGATCGAGCGCTATCGTGAGTTAAGCGCGACCGAACAAACTTCCACGGATCTAGAGGAAACGATCGCGGCGGCCTATTACGGTCGGGTCGATAGTGTTTTCGTACCGATCGACCGACAAGAATGGGGCTATTTCAAAGCCTCCGATAACGAGATCGAGCAACACGAAACCCCCGAATTAGGCGACGAAGATCTCCTCGATACGGTGGCGATTCAAACCTTATTACACGGGGGAACGGTCTACGCGGTCGAACCCGATCGGGTTCCCGATACCGCGCCCGTCGCCGCCATTTTTCGCTATTAAATCCCGCATCGGGGGAGGTCGTTTTCCCGCGGCCTCCCTCAATCCGAGTTTTCCTGTAGACTATATTCCGGAATCTGATCGAGTACCTGATTTAATTGTTGTTTTTCTCTTTCATTTTCGAGAATTTCCATCTCTTGAAAAATTCCCGATCGCAATCCCTCTAACTGATAGGAATCTAAGGGGAGCGAGATGACTTTCTTCGTGTCGGGGGAATCCTGCCACGAGTTTAATTCTGACCGTAAACTCTCCTGAAGACAAGCGATGTGCGAGTCCGCCCCGGGAGAGTTCGATCGGGTTCGATCGATACTCTCGTTCAGTAATTGTAGTTGATAGCGATTGAGACATAGGGGGAGAGCGTCCATAGGTTTTTAATAGGAGTTAATTAGAGCGATCGAATCTTAGTCCCTCTCGCGATCGCCGATCATCTCTCCCTAGATAGCTTTCCCGATCGAGCGATAGGGTTTCGCGAAACTCCCCTGAATTCCGTAAATTCTCGGTAGGGATCGAAGGGAAAAATCCGTATTACTACCGAGGGAAGATGTCTGTTCTAAAACGATTCTAAAGATATAACCCGTTACCGGGGGGATCGGTTACGGTAAAAGTATCTCCACTCTCATCTTCAACGATGCTCGATCGAGTTCTCCACAGTCGCTACGAGATACAACAGGTACTCGGACAGAAAGCGGGAACGAGAACGGTACTAGCCAGAGATAGACAATCGCGGCAACTCGTTCTCGTTCGGATCTCGCTTTTTCCCGTCGATGTCGATCGAGAACGCGTCGATCGGATGAAAAATAAAATCGAACTTTTACAATCTCTCCGTCACGAATCGATCCCGCCGGTACTCGATAGTTTCGAGGTAGAGACACCGGAGAGAAAGGGATGGGCGATCGCGCGTCCCTTTCTGCGATCGAAATCTTTAGAAGAATATATTAATCCCGCGCGATTATTACCGGAATCGGAAATTAAACAGATCGCCAAATACTGTCTAGAAATTCTCTTCTATCTCCATCAACAACACCCGCCGATCTTTCACGGTAATCTAAAACCGAGTAATATTTTTTTCGATCCGAAAAACGAACGGATATATCTCGTCGATTTCGGATTCGAGCCAGAGAGCGAAAAACTCGATCTCTATCCTTTAGGTCTAATCTTGATCGGTTTAGCCACGGGTGTCCCCGCGAGAGATTTACCGAAAAAATCGGGAAAATTGCAATTCGAGGAGCGGGCGAATCTCAGTTCTTTCTTTCTTTATTGGCTCAAACGCACGATCGATCCCTACCCCGATCATTGTTTCCGCTCCGTAAAAGAAGCCCTAGAAAGTCTCTATAGTTATCAATTAATTCTCGTCTCTCACGACAATTTCACGAAACCCTACGGGAGCGAGGTCACTCTTTACAAGAGCGAGCGTCTACTACAGGTGACGATTTCTAGTAAAGCGAAACAGCGATTTTTTAGTAATTTACAATATCAATTCCGTCGCTTTTTGCCCTCGATCATTTTTAGCGTTTCCCTACTAACTATCGTCGGGGCGTATCGAACAAAACTCCTGTTTTTTCTAATTCCCGTTCTTCTCGTTGCCGTTCTAAATCTACTTTTTCCCAGCCTCTCTTTCGAGCTACTAAAAGCTTTCTCGAAAGGCGACCTAGAACTCTGGTTAACCTCCGAAAAAGTAACCCTATCGAGATATATTTGCTGGTTCAAAATTCCCGTACTCTCCCCGACCGATACCGATAAAATTTATCAGATCGAGAGAAGAAATGTTTCCCTGATCCTCGAAGAAGACCGATCGATCGTCATCCCTCCCTGTCTGGCGCTGATCGCGGGCGATCGAGAGTACACCATCAGCGCCAGCCCGGACATTAACGAAGCGGAACTCGATTGGTTAGCCCATCAATTCAGCGATTGGTTAGGATTACCGATCACGCGAGTGTAAAAACGGGAGATGGGGAGAGAGGAAATATTTTCGGAAAAAGACTACTTTTAAGTGATGTATCTTTCCCCTTTCCCCTTTCTCCCTCTTTATTTCTCGATCAAGTGCGCTTCTAAGAACCAGAGGCGTTTATCGATGTCGCGGGAGATTTCCGTGTAGAGATCCGCTGTGTCCGCGTCCCCGGCACTACCGGTAGAATCGATGGCGGCGCGTACATGGGCCGCGTAGAGCGCGTACCGTTCCGCGAGCGCGGTGACGTGTTCTAACCCGCCCGCGATATCGTAGGGATATTCGGGGAGGATAGAATTCGCGGCCGCGATGCGTGCCGTCCCCATCGCCGTACCGCCTAACGCGGTGATCCGTTCCGCGACCATATCGACGTATCCTTCCATTTCCGTGGCCATCTCGTCGAATAATAGGTGCAATTGATAGAAATCTTTCCCTTTCACGTTCCAGTGAGCTTGTTTTACCTGCGTTTTTAGATCTAAACTAGCCGCGAGAGTTTGGCTGAGGGTTTCGATTACCGTTTTCCGGGTTTCCAAGCCGAGATCGATGCGGGTGGGATAATACCGGCCGGTGAATTCCGATCGCGCGTTGGTGGCTACCATATTGATGTACTCCTTTTATTCGGTCTAAAATTCTGTTTAGTTTTTTTCACTCTCTAGAGACGGGAGAGGTTCGATCGAGATTGTAAACCAATCGAAACGATAAACCATCCCCCCTAACGATCGATTAAACGCCCAAGTAGGCCGCTAAATCGTCGGAACCGCCGATCAACTTGCCATCGATGAACACTTGGGGGGTGGTTCCCTTGCCGCTGACGGCGCGGAGGGAACGGGAGGTAACATCGCGGCCTAAGACGATTTCCTCGTAATCCCAGCCTTTTTCCGCGAGCATTTTCTTGGCGCGGGTACAGTAGGGACAACCCACTTTCGAGAAGAGAGAAACTAGGGGGCGTTTCTTCGCGTCCGGATTGATGTAGTTGAGCATGGTGTCCGCGTCGGAAACCTTGAAGGGGTCGCCGGGTTCTTCCGGTTCGATGAACATTTTCTCGATGACACCATCTTTTACCAGCATCGAGTAGCGCCAGGAACGTTTGCCGAAACCGAGATCGGCTTTGTCAACCAACATTCCCATTCCCTCGCTGAACTCTCCATTGCCGTCGGGAATCAGGATCACGTTATCGCACTCTTGATCTTTGGCCCACTCGTTCATCACGAAGGTATCGTTCACGGACAGACAGACGATGCTATCGACTCCATTTTCTTGGAAAACCGGGGCTAATTCGTTATAGCCGGGTAAGTGGGTGGTCGAACAGGTGGGGGTGAAAGCGCCGGGGAGGGCGAAGAGAACTACGGTTTTTCCTTTGAATAATTCGTCGGTGGTGATGTCCACCCATTGGTTATCCTTGCGGACGCGGAAAGTAACGTCGGGAACTCTCTGGCCTTCTCGGTTCGGTAACATAGTGCTGGCTCCTGTCAAGTCGTAGTCATTTCGAGTTTGCATAACTGAAGTGTACTCGTAACGATTATGAGTTGTCAACCGAGTATTTGTACTCAATTCGTGGAGTCGGGAGTCGGGAGTCGGGAGTCGGGAGTCGGGAGTCAGGAGTCGGGAGTCGGGAGTCAGGAGTCAGGAGTC
>NZ_JBAFSM010000060.1:0-26051 GCF_036688125.1 Pannus brasiliensis CCIBt3594
TAGACTTACTATATTCTCTGATATTAAGTTTTGTTAAGCGATTCAACACTTCTGCTTCCAATCAATAATCCCGCAGAACGTTTATTGTCTATTCTTAAAAGTTTGTCTGAACGAGGGATGAATAACGGTACCACGCAATGGAATTTAACTCAAATAATGGAAATGGATGATAATTCGGAATCATTTTATAAAGCCACTTTTGAAATATTAGAAATTATTTCCCATATAGAGGATGAAATTGAAAATTTTCCACCCAATAAGCAACCCGCTTTTTCAAAAATATTGTCTACTATAAAAGAAGATTTTATTAAGCTTATCCAATATAAAAATCAACAATTCTCATCTTTCAGTCGTCCTATTCTTCTGACTGATTATCATGCAATAAATACGCTCACTCTTTTAGCGGTAGATTATGAAGAATATAAAATTTGTTTAACCAAAGAAGATTTAACAAATTTTCGAGATGAAATACTGAATTGGATTAAAAATATCGAAGAAAGCTCTATAGAAGAAAACTTTAAAAAAATTTTGCTAATAAAACTAAATGAAATTTTAAATGTCGTAAACAAGTTTTATATTTATGGCGTTAAAGGCCTTAAAAAAGAATTGTTAGCCACCTTGCCCGAATTGGCGATGTCTCAAGGTGATGATAAATATAATATTTTAAAAAATAGCATAATTAAATTTTTATGGAATAAATTATCTGACACATTTAGTAAAGTAAATCCAGTTCTGAGCGGTGTTGTAAACACGTACAAAGTCACAGAATTTGTTTCTAAGTTGCTACCCCCTGGCGATCCCCAATAAAAGACCAAGCTAGTAGATCGGGTTGAGGTAATGAAACCCGACACGAATTTATAGTTGTTGGTTTTCTTTTCGTTCCATGCGACAACCGAGAAAAGAATTATCAGTCGATCGACAGTAACGAGTTAACTGGTATCCGTACCGAGGTATTGCGAATCGTAGAATATTTATTCGGACAACGGAACGAACCGTAAAATTCGATCGATCCCCTAATTTAAAATAATTTCTCATCTTTTTCCACTTCCGAACTGACATTACCTAGTTTTTTAACCGAGGGACAGGACGCATTCGCCCACTGATTTATCCTGCCCCCTGGTTTTTATACCCTTTGTAAAATTCTCGGTCTGTTGTTTTGTTCTAGGGCTAAATACGTCTGGTATAACTCGCGTGTGGATCTCATCATAGCCCGATAGCGCTTTCGCTGTAGAGAGTGTAGATAGGGAAATTTCGCCTCGCGGAAAGTTTGTAAGCGCGGGAGGGGAGCGCCGATCGAGAAACGTGTTTCAAATTTCCGATTTACCCGATCGATAATACCGTCAAAGTCCGTAAAAAGACGGTCGAACGGGGCGATCACGTAATTCTCGCTATACGGTAAAAGGGTTTCATAAAAAGAACGATACCCCTCGATCACCGTCTCCAACGGTAATTTAGGTTCGAGGCATTTCAGGGAAGAAATCGCCTCTTCCGGAGGGCGGATCAATACGATCGCGGGAATTCCCAGTTCGACAGCCCGGATCACTTGCGCGGGAACGTGGTGATGATGGGCGATCCGTACTCGCGGATTGAAGGTTTGAAAATGTCCGACGGTTGAAGTATTCGCCGATCGGGGAAATCCCTCGATCGCTATCTCCGTACTCTCGCGCGTGAATCTCTCGATCTCGTGAATTTTGCGGGGGTTCAGATGATAGTAAACTCGATAGGCCGGGTAGAATAAACGTGGCGAAACACCCAAGCTGAAACGACAACGCCATTTCCAGTCAGTAAGATTATTCATATTCGGTGGATTCAAAAAATAAGGATGACCGCGGATGCTAGTCTGACACTAACTAGCCGATGAAGAGCTTTCCGGGTCTTCATTCTAGTCATTCCCAAAAAAGCGATCGAGATCACTATCGAGAAAAACTTTTTTTCAGGATTTTTGTAAACAACTTTCGGACTCCCTAGAGCGATCGCCCGTCGAAACCCACCGAATCCGACGACGGGAAGGAGCGTACCCCTAACCCCGTCCGCCTATAATAGAGAATCGGTCATCGTTCGGTAGGAGTCAACTCGTGACGGTTAGAGTACGCATCGCCCCCAGTCCGACGGGGAATCTTCATATCGGAACCGCGCGCACCGCGGTTTTTAACTGGCTATTCGCGCGCCATCACGGGGGAACCTTCATCCTGCGCGTCGAGGATACCGATCTCGAACGCTCGCGACCGGAATACACCGAAAACATTCAATCCGGCTTACAATGGCTCGGATTAAACTGGGACGAGGGACCGTTCTTCCAAACGCAACGCCTCGATCGATACCGCGAGGCCATTCAAACCCTCCTCGATAAAGGACTCGCCTATCGGTGTTACACCACGTCCGAAGAATTAGAAAAACTGCGGGAAGACCAGAGAGCGCGCGGCCTTGCTCCCCGCTACGATAACCGCCATCGCGGACTAACTCCCGAACAAAGGGCGGAATTCGAGCAACAAGGACGGAAACCGGTGATCCGGTTTATCATCGACGATGATCGGGAGATCGTGTGGAACGACCTGATCCGCGGTAAAGTCGTCTGGAAAGGAAGCGATCTCGGCGGCGATATGGTGGTCGCGCGCGCCCCGGAAAACGAGGGCGAGGCTTTCGGACAGCCGTTGTATAATCTGGCCGTGGTCGTCGATGACATCGAGATGGCGATCACCCACGTTATCCGCGGGGAAGACCATATCGCCAATACCGCGAAACAGATTTTACTCTACGAGGCTTTCGGGGTGAAAGTTCCCGAATTCGCGCACACTCCCTTAATTTTGAACCAAGAGGGGCGAAAACTGTCGAAACGCGATGGCGTTACCTCGATCGATGATTTCCGGAAATTGGGTTTCCTGCCGCAAGCGCTGGTGAATTACATGACCCTGCTGGGATGGACTCCCCCGGACTCGACCGCGGAAATTTTTACCCTACCGGAAGCGGCCAAGGTCTTCAGTTTAGAGAGAGTGAATAAAGCCGGTGCCAAATTCGACTGGGATAAACTGGATTGGATTAATAGCCAGTATATACACCGTCTCGCTCCCTCGGAATTAGTTTCGCTACTCCTACCTTACTGGGACGAAGCCGGATATTCCTTCGATACCGACAAAGATAAAGAATGGTTAGAGAAATTGGCCGCGTTAATCGGGCCGAGTTTGGTTCGTCTCGCCGACGCGCCGAAAGAAAGCCGATTACTGTTAGAGCCGATCGTCCGCTATAGTGAGGACGCGATCGCCCAATTACAACAGGAAGGCGTGAAACCGATTATCGAGGGCGTATTAGCGGCGATCGAGCCGAATTTGACCCTAGAAACGGCTAAGGCGATCGTCGATCGAGTCACCAAAGCCAATAACGTCAAAAAAGGGCTGGTGATGAAATCCCTGCGCGCCGCTCTCATGGGCGAGTTACACGGGCCGGATCTCCTGCAATCCTGGGTACTTCTCAATTATCGGGGAGACGATCGAGTTCGTTTAGAACAAGCGTTACAGGAAATCTAGACTACAATAAAAACACGCGTGGGAGAGAGCGCGAGTCTCGCCCCTCCCGCCCACTGTTAAACTCCGGTTTTTATGGAAGTTCTCTGCACGCGTCCGCATTGTCCGCGACCTCGCAATCAATGCCCCGATCTCGACGATCCCGATAAACTGGCGACGATCGAGCAGAAATACTGTACCACCTGCGGGATGCCGTTGATTTTGGGGGGGCGTTACCTTCCGGTGAAACTGTTAGGAAAGGGGGGATTCGGCGCGGCCTTTCTCTCGCTCGATCGCTATCGTCCCAAAACGAAATGCGTCCTCAAACAATTTCAGCCCTCGATCCAGTTAAGTCCCCAAGCCTTGGAAACCGCGAAAAACCTATTTATTCGCGAGGGGGAGGTGTTGGAGGAACTCGGAAAACATCCCCGAATCCCCGATCTTTACGCTTTTTTCCCACTGCTAGTTAAAAATCAACTTACCGGGAACGAGGATCGCTTTTTTTACCTCGCCCAAGAATATATCGACGGGAAAAATCTCGAAGAAATCCTCGCCGAACAACGAGCGCCCTTTTCTGAAGCGGACGTTCGCGGGATTCTAGAAGAAATGTTGGAGGTTTTGCGGTTCGTTCACGAAAACCGCTCGATCCATCGCGATATTAAACCTTCTAACATCATGCGGGATAAAAACGGGCGATTGTATCTACTCGACTTCGGCGCGGTCAAACAGGCGACCTCTAGCGGCGGCAATCTCTCGGGAAAATCCACGACGATTTACTCGGCCGGTTACGCGCCCCCGGAACAACAGTTAGGAAAACAAGTTTCCCCCGCGACGGATTTATACGCCCTCGCCGTGACCTGTATTACCCTGTTAACGAATCAATATCCGGACAATCTCTACGATCCGGACGAAAAACGCTGGTTTTGGCAACAATACGCGCCCCACGTCAGCGTTCGATTCCCCGCGATTCTCGGTATTCTATGACAGCCGGAACCGGACAATCGCCTACAGTCCTGCGCGGAAGTATTAGCCGCCTTACATCCCTCTCCCTCATCTCCCCCACCTCCCCCACCTCCCTCACCTTCCCCCTCTCCCTCACCTTCCCCCTCACCCCCCCCCATTCCCTCGCCGCCGGCACCGAAACCGGTCAGACAGTCGCGTTTTACGCTGGTAGAAGTGTTGGGAAATGCCGCTTTTACGGGGTTTGAAGGCGCGTTACTGACGATCGCCCTCGCGAGTTTACTTCCTTCGGTGGGCGTGGCGATCGCTTTCGCGATCTGCGGTGGATTAGTTTTCGTGTTATTTAAACGGATTATCGAGGGAAAAGACCTACCGATTCTCGCCGCCATCTCCTTGGGTTTATTTTTAATTCCCCAGTTACAAGGGGGACTCGGGTTCGTCGCTATCGCGATCGTCGCGGGCGCGGCCGGGGTCGGGGCGATCGCCGTTACCGCTTTTTTCCGTTTAGTCTATCAGATAGTCTCGCGGTTCTTTTAGGAACCCCCGGCCTTGAGCCGCGATCGACTTCGAGAATCGATCGCCGATGAATAATATGTTTGCAAAACGGATAGCGAATCCCCGGCTCCGGCTCTCCTAGCCTCTTTCCCGATCGAATGCTATACCTTAAAGAAATCAGTCGCGGTTAACGAGGTAATCAATTATGGTGGGATTCGCCCCGGAGATAACGGGAGAAAGCGTTCAGAGTCGGATTCAAGAGACGATCGAACGTCAGCGCGCGTTTTTCGCGACCGGGAAAACGAAGGATATCGAATTCCGTCTGGCACAATTGAAAGCCTTACGAAAAGCGGTGATCGAGAATCAAGATAGGATCGTCGCCGCGGTTAAAGCGGATTTAAACAAGCCGGATCTAGAAGCCTACGCTTTCGAGGTCGCCGTGGTTCAAGAAATCGATCACGCGATCAAACATCTACGCGGTTGGCTCAAACCGAAAGCCATTCCCACCCCACCGCAACATTTTCCCGCCAAGGCGCGCGTGTATCCGGAACCGTTGGGCGTGGTGTTAATCATCAGCCCGTGGAATTATCCCTTTCTCTTAGCCATCGCGCCGTTGGTGGGGGCGCTCGCGGCGGGAAATTGCGTCCTGTTGAAACCCTCGGAAGTTTCCTCGCACACCAGTCGCGCGATCGCCGAGATCGTCGGAAAAACCTTCGATCCCGCCTATATCGCGGTGGTAGAAGGGGGAGTGGAAGTGAGTCAGGCGGTACTCGCGGAGAAATTCGACCACATCTTTTTTACCGGGGGAACCGAGATCGGTCGGATCGTCATGGCGGCCGCCGCGCGACACCTGACCCCCGTGACGCTAGAATTAGGCGGGAAAAGCCCCTGTATTGTCGATACCGAAATTTCCCTAGAAACGACCGCCAAGCGCATTGTTTGGGGTAAATTCATCAACGCGGGACAAACCTGCATCGCCCCGGATTATCTATTGGTCGATCGCCGGATCAAGCCCGCGTTACTCCAAGCCCTTAAAGATTGTATTCGAGAGTTCTACGGCGAAGATCCCTATAAAAGTCCCGATTTCGCCCGAATTATCAGCGCGAAACATTTCTCGCGGCTGGCCGGTTTCCTGGGAGACGGTACGATCGTCGCGGGGGGACAAACCTCGGCAAGCGATCGCTATATCGCCCCGACGATCCTGGATAATGTATCCCTATCCTCGCCGATCATGCAAGAGGAAATTTTCGGCCCGATCCTCCCGGCGATCGAGTATACCGACATTCAGGAAGCGATCGATCTGATTAATAGCAAACCCAAACCCCTCGCCCTGTACCTTTTCTCGAAAAACACATCTCTCCAAAGACGGATTTTAACCTCTACTTCCTCCGGCGGGATCTGCATCAACGACACGATCCTGCACGCCGCGCTTTCCGAAATGCCCTTCGGTGGCGTGGGAGACAGCGGCATGGGTAGCTATCACGGCAAAAAAACGTTTGAAACCTTCTCCCATTTCAAAAGCGTTCTCGCGAAACCCTTCTGGCTGGATCTACCGTGGCGGTACGCGCCCTACGCGGGTAAATTAGAAACGATCAAATGGATGATCGGTAAATAAACGCGTCTTTCCCGGGTGGGTTACGCGTCGCTAACCCACCTTACGTTAAAACGACAAAGGTTTGTAAGGTTTCGTCTTGACATCCCGCGATCGTCCCCCCCAGATCGAGAACGGTTTGTAGGTATTCTAGAGATTCGATCGAAATCCTTTCCCCCGGCAGTAACACGGGAATTCCGGGGGGATAGGGACAGATTAACTCGGCGCTAATTCGATTCACGGCCTCCTCGCGGGATACCGTTTCCACCGGCGCGAAAAAAGCTTCTCTCGGCGAAATCCCGGTGATTTTCGGACGGGAATCGTAGCGGGGGAATTTCGGGGGAATTTCTGCCGGACGGGGTTCCGTGGCTATCTCTCGGAAAGCGGCAACGAGCTTATCGATATGCTCGCGGGTGTTGCCGATCGACAGAATAAAAGTTATATGCTGTAACGAGGGTAATTCCGCCGTTATTTTAAATTTTTCCCGTAAAATATCGTCGATTTCATAACCCGTTATCCCTAGATCTTTCACGAGTACCGTCAGACGGGTTCGATCGAACCACCGACAACCGGCGACGGGAGAGGGAAAATCGAGAACCGATAATCCGGGGATTTTATGAATTTCTTTACGGGCGATTTCGGCGATTTCTAGGGTTCTCGTTAACAATTCCCGTCCTTCCGTCGCCATCTGCTTTCTAGCCGCATCTAGAGAAGCCAGGAGTAGATAACTCGGACTTGTCGATTGTACCAATGCCAGCGCGTTCTCGATCCGTCGTCGATCGATCCGATCGCCCCGACAGTGTAACATGGAAGCCTGCGTTAACGCGCCTAAAACCTTGTGCGTGGACTGTACGACGAGATCAGCGCCGAGAGATAGAGCCGATGGCGGTAAATCGTCATGAAAGGCGAAATGCGCCCCGTGCGCCTCATCTACCAGTAAAGGAATCTGATAACGACGGGTGACGCGGGCGATCGCTTCCAGATCCCCGCAAACTCCCTGATAGGTGGGATAGACGGTTAAAACCGCTTTCGTGTCCGGATTTTCCTGTAACGCTCGTTCGACGGATTCGGCGGTAATCGAGAGCGCGAGATCGATTTCGGGATCGTACTCGGGATCGAGGAAAATCGGCATAGCCCCGCAGAGAATTAAACCGGATATCGCCGATTTATGAATATTCCGCGGCAGAATAATTTTATCTCCCGGTTCACAGGTCGCCAACATCGCCGCCAGAATCCCCCCGGTGGAACCGTTGACGAGAAACCAAGTCTCGTCCGCGCCGAAAGCTTCCGCGGCCAGAAGCCGCGCCCGTTGAATCACCCCCGCGGGCGCGAACAGATTATCCAGTTCCGGTAATTCGGGTAAATCCGCTTTAAAAACGCTTTTTCCTAGTAAATCGCTCAATTCTGTGGCGATTCCCCCTCCCTGTTTATGTCCGGGAGCGTAAAAAGGGGTATCGGGACTATTGACAATTGACTGTATTTGTGATAAAAGCGGTGTTTGATTTTGGAAGAGGGAAGAGCCATCGAATTCGGGCATAATCGAACGGGAAATAAGGATTATTTGAGCGATTTAGCCACGTAAATCGCCGTGGTAATGGGAAGCGCGAAACCGCCCCCGAAAAGAATAACCAACGACAGGATCGCTTTCGCCCCTTCTTGGAACGGGGAACACCGATTCGGGAGAGCGCATCCCATCGGGCCGAGGGCGAAAGTCAACCAGCCCGATATAGTCAAACAGATCGGGAAAAACAGCAAAAAAAAGCCACAACCGAGGAAAAAAGAACGAGTTTCGCGATTTCCTCGCGGGGCCGGGAGAGTCATGAAGCGTGTCCGCACGGGGAGCGTCTCCCCTATTGTAACGTTGGTTCGGGTGGGGCGGAAGCGGGTCAAGCCAGGTCTAAACGGCCGCGGGGGCGATCGAACACCGGGATCGATCGGTGTCGGCGCGGTAATTTCTCGATCGACGGGGATTTTCCTTTTCTATCCGTTCAACGGTCGGCATCCTGTATATATGACCACCTATCAATAAAATCTTAAAATATTCCGATAGTTTTCGGGAAGAATTGCCACTAATGCGAGCATGAGATCGTGTTTTCGAGTGAATTCGGGCTAGGAGTATCCACGTTCTCCGGGGAATCTTCTCCAAGAGAGCGGACGATCCCTAGGTCTTCGTGTAATTTCGATACCCTCGTAACGCTCGGTTGCCCCTTAGCCTCTCGAACGCATCATCGGTTCCACCAACGGATAAACCGACGAGAGCGAAGTCTATCTTCAAAAAAATAGGAGAATACTGATGTCTACTTTACAAGAAATCGTCGATCAAAAGTTAGTTGTCAACCTGATCAATCTTAAACAAGATGTGACTCTTTTACAGGAAATTCAAACCCGATTACACGACTTGAATCTGTACGACTACGGGCCGGGCGATCCCGATGGATTCTGGGGGCCGAAAACCGAAAACGGGATCGAACGCTTCTGTGAGTCTGTCCATCTCGATAATATCGAGACGGGACTCTTCGGCCCCAGTTTCGCCGAAGCCTTACTCGAAGCGAAAGACGTGGCGAATCCCGGTCGTTTCGCCCTCCCCGACTGGTGGCAGGGGGGAAGTCGGGATCAACTGGCGGTAGCGATCGCCAAGGAAGGGAAAAAGCAGGGAATCACCGTTCGCGATCAACTCTGTTACATCATGGCCACCATCCAACACGAAACCGCGAGAACCTATCGGCCGATCGCCGAGTACGGTGGCAAAAATACCCGCTACGCCCCCTATTACGGACGGGGATACGTTCAGCTTACCTGGAAATACAATTACGAGAAATATAGCCAACTACTCGGGGAGGATTTCGTGAAGTATCCCGATAAGGTGATGGAACCGGACGTTTCGCTATTTATCATCGTTCACGGGATGATCAACGGGGTCTTCACCGGGAAAAAACTAAACGACTATATCACGGCGGGACGCGTGGACTTCTTGAACGCCCGACGGATTATTAACGGAACCGACAAGAAGGAACTGATCGCGAGTTACGCGGAAAATTGGCGGAAAACCACCTTATTCTAGGTTCCGAGGGATCTCTTGGATTTTGTGTGTACAATGTCTCGAAATCATACATTTTGAGAGAAAGCCTGACTCTCCCGATCGCTAAAAAGCCTTACGCTCGCGACGTATCCCATGTCCCCCTCTTTGCCGGTAAATGACCACACCGGGAACAAGAGAGTCGCTCCGATTTCGGGGCTTCGTTCCTACAATGGGAAAGATAACGATCGATACTTTATCGGGGGTGACGGCCTTGATTTCCTCTCGTTTTTTTCTCGTGCCATTGACGCTCGCGCTCGGTGTTTTCCCGGTCTCGATCGCGAACCCATCACCCGCGTCGATCGTTCGCCCCGGATCGGCGCGCCCATCGGAACGGGAAGTTCCCCGTAGCGTACCGCGTCGCCCCCTGAACCCGTCCGAGATCCCCGGTACCCGGGAAACCGACCTCGATCGCTATTGGCGCCTCGCCTATAACGCGGCGGTGTCGGGGGATTTCGATACCGCGATCATCAATTACCGTCGGGCGGGCGCGGGGGCTACCGGCGATTGCGATCGCCAACACGCGCGGGCCGGGGAACAGGCCGCGAAAGAAGCCAAAACCCTGCTAAAAACCGAGGGAGAGGGGTCGAAACCCACCCAATTTTTTTGGGGTCGCTTACAGGAACTAACGAGATCGTTATCCTGTGTCACCGTCCGGTAGATCGAGGGGCGATCGGCCCCGCGCCCGTCCATCCCCCCCGCGGGTCTGCTAGAGTAGAAAATCGGTGTTATCGGATTTATTGTCAATTTTTATGTTAAAAGCTGGAATCGTGGGACTGCCGAACGTGGGCAAATCGACGCTATTTAACGCCCTCGTCGCCAATGCCAAAGCTGAAGCCGCTAATTTTCCCTTCTGCACGATCGAACCGAATGTCGGGGTCGTTTCGGTTCCCGATGAACGGTTGGACGTGTTGGCGAAAATCTCCTCTTCCGAAAAAATCGTCCCCACCCGCATCGAGTTCGTGGATATCGCCGGACTCGTCAAAGGTGCGAGTAAGGGGGAGGGATTGGGCAATCAATTTCTCGCCAATATCCGGGAAGTGGACGCGATCGTTCACGTCGTGCGCTGTTTCGATAACGATGATATTATCCACGTTTCCGGTTCCGTCGATCCCGCGCGCGACATCGAGGTGATCAATCTAGAACTCGCGCTCGCGGATCTGTCTCAGGTGGAGAAACGGGTCGAACGTGTCCGCAAACAGGCGAAAAACAGCAAGGAAGCCGCCGCGGAGTTAGTTGTCCTCGAAAAAATCCTCGAATGTCTGAACGAGGGAAATTCCGCTCGTCAGGTGGTTCTGACGGAAGAGGACGAGGAATTAATTAAAAATCTCGGTTTATTGAGCCGGAAGCCGATTATCTACGCCGCGAACGTGTCCGAGGACGATCTAGCGACGGGAAACGAGTGGGTGGAAAGTGTCCGCGCGATCGCCGCCAAGGAAAACGCCAAAGTGGTCATCGTTTCGGCACAGGTAGAGTCGGAATTAGTGGAATTATCGGAAGAAGAGCGGAAAGATTTCCTCGAATCTCTCGGTGTCGGCGAGGGAGGCTTAAAATCGCTGATTCAAGCCACCTACGAGTTATTGGGTTTACGCACCTATCTCACCACCGGGCCGCAGGAAACCCGCGCGTGGACGATTCACGCGGGGATGAAAGCACCCCAGGCCGCCGGGGTGATCCATACCGACTTTGAACGGGGTTTCATCCGCGCGGAAACGGTCGCGTATAAGGATCTCGTCGCCTGTGGGAGTATGGGCGCGGCGAAGGAAAAAGGCTTAGTGAGAAGCGAGGGTAAGGAATACGTCGTTCAAGAGGGCGATGTGTTGTTATTCCGCTTTAATGTTTAAAATTGTAGCGAGAGGGGCGCAAACCTTGCGCCCCTACCTTAATGGATAATTGCCGGTGATAGTTCGATCTTGCCTCCTGCCTCCTGCCTCCCTACACCCTACACCCTACACCCTACACCCTTCCCTCCCGCCTCCTGCCTCTCCCGATCGCTAGAATGAAAGAATACTCCCTTCCCGACGGGAAAAGATGCTGAAACGACCCGATCGCTCGATCGCCCTCCCGATTCTCTGGTTTCTAGGAATCCTTCTCGGTTTCTGGTTTTTCATTCAAATTTCGGCTAGAAGTCTCTGGTTCGCGGAGGTCGGTTATCCCGGTGTTTTCCTCCAGAGACTCGGGTGGCAGATCGGTTTGGCGATCGGTAGCGGTACGCTATCCCTGTGGTTTATTTTCGGGAATTTACGGCTGGCGGAGCGTTTAAAATGGCCGGATAAACCGATCGATTACGATATCAACCAAAAAGATGGTGATCGCGCCGGATTAATCCCTCAATCCTCTAGTATTCCTCTGTGGGGGCTTCTTTTCATCGCGTTAGGTATCGGCGCCGCTATCATCGGAATGCTGGGATATTACACGGATCTCGCCATCGATGTCTGGACACCGAAACTCGATCTACCGAATTTGAGCGCGTCGGCCACTAGCACCGGATCGGGCATTATCGAGGGAATTTCGGCGATCGCTCCCTGGAATACGGCGATATTAGCCCCGATCGCTTTTCTCACCCTGTTATTACTGATTAGAACGAAAATCACGATCGAGGCGATCGCCCTCTTATTCTGTCTGCTATTCGCGGGAATGATCGCGGGAAATTGGACGAATATTCTGAAATCGATCGACGGAGTTCCCTTCCATCAAATCGATCCCCAATTCGGACGCGATATCGGTTTCTATATCTTCCAGTTACCCGTCTGGCAATTACTAGAATCTTGGTTAGGGGGATTGGGAATCTACACGCTTTTCGCGGTCACGTTAACCTATCTTTTCTCCGCCGATAGTCTCTCGCGGGGCAAATTTCCCGGTTTATCCCGTCCCCAATTACGGCACTTATACGGGCTTTGGGGCGGTTTAATGACGATTTTGGTGTTTCACCACGTTATCGGGCGTTATCTCCTCCTGTATTCCCCCGATGGGGTGATTTACGGCGCGGGATATACCGATATTCACGTCCGACAATTCATCGAGATCGCGTTAGGAACCGTCGCCGGAATCACCGCGATCCGGTTATTTTGGAAAGCGATTACCGGTGCGAAAAAACGGGGCGGACTCTATCGACCCTCGAAAAAAAGATCGAGAATTTCCCCTTATTTACGGGTTTTCTTTTTATATGTAATTATCTCGATCGGGGGATGGATTCTCGGCGCGGTTATCCAGAGGGCGATCGTGCAACCGAATGAATTAGCGCGGGAACGCCCCTATATCGAACGGGGAATCGCCGCCACGAGAGCGGCGTTCGGATTAGAGAAAATTCATTCGATCGCCTTCGATCCGAAAGCGGAATTATCCCCGGAAGTGCTGGATAGAAATTACCTAACGGTCGATAATATTCGCCTCTGGGACACGAAACCGCTCTTAGAAACCAATCGCCAATTACAACAGATCCGACTCTATTATAAATTTCCCGATGCCGATTACGATCGCTACGAGGTAAAAGTAAAACCCGAGCGACAATTACCCGATCGAGAACCCTCGGAAAAACAACAGACGATTATCGCGGCGCGGGAGTTGGATTATAGCGCGATTCCCGTGTCGGCGAACACTTGGGTGAATGAACGTTTAGTCTACACTCACGGCTACGGTTTCACGCTTTCCCCCGTTAATTTAGTCGGGGAGGGAGGCTTACCTTACTATTTCGTGAAAGATATCGGAACGGAAGAAAATCAAGGGGATTTACGCGTGTCTAGCGAAATGATCCGCTACAGTATCCCGATCGCTCGACCCCGCATTTACTACGGCGAATTAACCGATAATTACGTGATGACTCCCACGAAAGTGGAGGAATTAGATTTTCCCAGCGGTGAGGGAAATGTTTATACTACTTACTCGGGTTCCGGGGGAATCCCGATCGGTTCCCCCTGGCGACGTTGGTTATTCGCCCTGTATTTACGCGATTGGCAGATGCTGTTAACGCGAGATTTCACGCCGGAAACCAAAGTATTGATGGATCGAAATATCCTGCGTCGGGTTCACGAGATCGCGCCGTTTTTACGCTTCGATCGCAACCCCTATTTAGTCGCCGCGGACGTGGGAAAAAATAATAATAAATTGCACTGGATTATTGACGCGTACACGATCAGCGATCGCTATCCCTATTCCGATCCGGGTAAAGACGGATTTAATTATATCCGCAATTCCGTGAAAGTGGTCGTGGACGCGTATAACGGTTCGGTAGATTTTTACGTGGCCGATCCCGACGATCCGATCGCGCGGACGTGGAGTAGAATTTTTCCCCATCTCTTTAAATCTTTAGCGGAAATGCCGCCGACTTTACGCGCGCACATCCGCTATCCGGAAGATTTTTTCAGTACCCAATCGGAACGGTTATTAACCTATCACATGACCGACCCGCAAGTATTTTATAATCGCGAGGATCAATGGGAGATCCCGCGGGAAATTTACGGGAACCAACCGCAGGAGGTGAAACCCTATTACCTGATCATGAAATTTCCCGACGCGCCGAAGGAAGAGTTTATCCTTCTCCATCCCTATACCCCATCGGGACGGCAGAATTTAATCGCGTGGTTGGCGGCCCGATCGGACGATACGGAATACGGTAATTTATTACTCTATCGATTCCCCAAACAGCGCTTAATTTACGGGCCGAATCAGATCGAGGCTTTAATCAACCAAGATCCGGAAATTTCCCAGCAGATCTCTCTCTGGAATCGGGAGGGATCGCGGGTATTACAGGGACATTTATTAGTGATCCCGATCGAGCGATCGTTACTCTACGTCGAACCTCTCTACCTCGTCGCGGAACAGAATAGCGTCCCGACGATCGCGCGGGTTACGGTAGCCTATCAGAATCGGGTCGTCATGGCGCCGACTCTCCGGGAAGCGCTCGATCGATTGTTTCCCTAGAGAGTCTAGCCGGGCCGCGTTAAAAATACGGTCGGAGAACCGAGACTACCGCGTCGGCGATCCCCTGCCAATAGTTAGTTCTGGCCGCCTCACACTGTTCGATCTGGATGCCACCACCATTCGCCAGGCGATTGACAATATTCCGGGGAGAATCGCCACCGTAATTACTGGTAGGCCCCGCGATATCCACGCTAATGCCCGAACCGGAAATCACGCTCTCGATCGCTGTCTTGATATCCTGTTTGAGTTGATCGCCGGCCCCGCCCCCGATCAGGATATTATTTTCGCTAAAGCCGTGAAAAGCTACCGCGTAACTAAATCCACGGTTAATAATCGTATTCAATAGCGGGAAAGAAGCTTCGTGAAGGTCGGTAGAAGTAATATGCCACCGAAGAAAAGCGCCGCCGCCTTTTTTCCAGCCCTTACAGCGCCAGCAAGACACCTCTTGATCGGCCATCTGCGAAGCCACTCTTTCCGCCTGCTTATCGGTCCAGGGTTCAATATTGCCACCGTGCGGGGCGATGGCGATCAACGCGGTATGTATCCCGTTATCGTCTAAACGCTCGACGAATTCGCTATTGGTTTCCGCCTGTGCATCGGTATAGGACGGATGGGGAACTTGCGAATCCACGGTGGCATCGAAGGGCGTTGTCGAACCGAGCCGCGAGGCTCCCGTCGCGAGCATCCGGACGATGTTTTCCGGGTTTTCCTGACGCGTTTCACAGACGGTATAGAGCGCGTATTCCGTGGCACTACGTTTGATCCGGATCTGATGACCGACGGCGCGACCGATGGCGGTCAATTTGTCCGGATCGGCCGAGCAACGTTCCCGAGAATTGATCGGCGTTGTTTGTCCCGTTAGGACGTTTTGCACATTAGCATCGTAGGTAGGCATGATCTGTCTCCAGTATTGTTGTATCGATCGAATTCCCCGCGGCCCTCAAGTCGTCGCCACGGCCGTGAGAATCGCGTAAGCCACCTGTAGCCCGCCAACATCACCGTGATCTTGAATAAACTCATCGGCGCGGAGATTGTGTAATTTGCCGGCCTGCAACGGATAACTACCGCCCACCGGTAGTAAAGATAGGCCGCGAATCGCTTCCGGGGTTTTTTGCGCGCCGTTGCGGCCGATACCGCCGAAGCGATCGTTCTCGTCCCCCAAGAAGGAGGAATCATCTCGCGAGAGAGCCGACGCGATAGGATAAGCTATGCCGACCGCCCAATCGTTTTTCGTGTGGGTGATCAGAATCGGCCCCGATACTTTTTGGTTTTCCACGACTTTTCGGAAAAACCCGTTTTTATTCGGCTCGAAATCTTTGGCGAAACCGTAGTGGGAGAAAGCGGCTTGCAACAGGGATAGGGTCTCCGCCGGCGCGAAATCCTCGGTTCCCAGTACCGTGGCGGTCACGAGTCGCCCGCCGAAACTATGACCGACGAGGTGTTGTTTGATCGCGGGATATTTTTGGCGAATTTCCCGCAGAAGAGGATTGAGACCTTTTCGCCCGACGTTACCGGCCCGCTGTTTCATTTCATAATAAGTGGCGAAATTGAGCAGGTTGCCGGCGGCGGCCGTAAACCCGCTAAAGTTCAAAAATCCCGCCGCCCCCCCGGACTCGGGGGTAAAATCGCCGATTTCCGCCACACCGCCTTCTTCTTCGCCGTCGTTCGCCGCTGGGGACGCTAGAGGGTGTTGCAAGCGATCCATGACCTCTTCGCTATCTAGCTCGAAAAAGTCCGTGGAAGCATCCTCGTCATCGGTCTCTCCCCGATCGAGTATCTTTCGGAGTGAATCCACAAATTCCTTCCGTGCCGAAGGGCTATCTTCTAATTTAGGAACGAGCGCTTTCAATCGCTCGAATCGATCGGAGGCTTCCGGATCGGCGAGCAGTTCTTGCAAGGTCGTGACCCGCTCCCTCACCTCGCTCACCATCGTGTCTTCTAAACCGGCCGCGCCACCGGCTATCAGTTCTCGCTCGGTGAATTTTTTGGAGGGCCAGAATACGGCCAGGATGGCGAATTTCCGGGTTTCGATTCCGGGTACGATGCCCTGATCGATCGTCTCCCTCATCGAGGTAAATAATCTCTGATAAAGCTCTCGCGCTTCTTGTATATTGTTATTCCAGCCGTGGGAGATCACGAATAAATCGGTCACTTCCTGACGATCGAGGAAATCGAAAAGTTTTTGGGGTTCTTCGGGATCGTATACCTTGGCCTCTTTGGTAAATTGAACCTCGAAATACGGAAAGTCGGAGATGCTGTCCATAAATACCCTCTCTAGACTATTCAAGAAAAACGATCAAACCGATTGAATCGCTCGCATGAGATCGACCAGACCCTGACCTTGAAAATAGCGATCTCGCTTCAGGTCGGTTGCCGTATTCAGGAAAATTTCCTTCACCTTTTCCGGCTGGCCGATAAATTCTCGCCGCACCGATAGAAAAGCGGCGATTACCCCCGAAACATGGGGCGCGGCCATGCTAGTACCGCTATCCTCCACGTAGATAGTGCCGGCATCCGACTCCAGCGATGACAGGTTTTCCCGGTATTTCTCCAGGTTTTGTCCCGCCGCGCAGGAAACGATCTTCTCTCCGGGGGCGACGAGATCGGGTTTTATCCGGCCGTCCCCGGTCGGTCCCTTGGAAGAAAAGAAAGAAACCCCGTAGACATGGGGCATATCCCGGTGGGTCGAACCGACGGTAATCGCCAGTTCCGCGTTGCCCGGATCGTTAATGCTCATGTCCATACCGAGGGAAACCACCCCGCGAGATGTCCCCTGGACGGAACCGTACCCGGTGTTACCCGAGGCGACAACGACCACCACCCCGGAGCGGACTAGGCGATCGACCTCGACACACAGGGGACTCTGCCCGCAGGCGAACCATTTCGGTTCAAAATCGTAGCCGACACTGAGATTTACCCCGTGAATCCGCAGGCGACGACCGTAACCGTTAATCTCCTGAATATATTCGAGCGCGGCGATAATATTGCTGGTGTTCCCCTTGCCTTTGCTATCGAGGACTTTCAAGCTCAGAATTTTACATCGGGGAGCCATCCCGGAAATTCGATCGATCTCCATCGTGTTCACGTTAACTTCTCCCCTCTCGTCCCGTTGGCGACTGACCACCGTGATCGGCTCCTTATCCGTCGCGATGACTTCCCCGGCGATAATGCCGGCAACGTGCGTACCGTGTCCGAATTCATCGCTCAGGGGCTGACCGCTATCTTCTTTGAGCGCGGTAAAATCGAGAGGCTTTAGGGCTTCCTCTAGATCGAGGTTCTGATGTTTGTTGAAATGAGGGTGTTTTTCATCGATCCCCGAATCTAAAACCGCCCAGACAATGCCTTCCCCTAAAGCGGAAAAGGCGTTCCGGGCCGCGTCGGCTTTTACGGTACTGATGGATTTATTAATAAAAGCTTCCACTTCAAAATCCGGCCAGATGCGATAGATGGCTCTTTGAGGGGAGACGGTCGAGGGATCTACCGCGTTATCTCGTTTGACTAACTCCTCGATCGCGTTTTTCTGGAGCCTCGCGAATAGATATTGCTGGCTACGCTGACTCGTCGCTTCTTTAATTCCTTGGGTTTCGCTGTCCGCGGTGATCTGTTTAAGAAGCGCCTCTATTCTTTCCCGAGCCTTGCTTCGGCCCCCGGGATACTCTAGATTTAAATCAATGATCACGTCATAAGTTTTGTCTTCGTCCCCGCTATCTTTTTGCAAAATTTCCATTAATGGCAACGCGATCACCATCTTATCCAAAACCTCGGGATTGAATTGATTCGAGAACGGTTCTTCCTCGGGAACCGGTTTTGGAGAACGGGAAGAGCGTGGTTTTCTGGGTTTGGGAGCGGAAGAACCACCTTCGGATTTCGAGTTTGCCATGAGATTTTTTCTCGCCGATAAATCGTTATTTTACTCTCTTCCCCGTCAGGTACGATTCGCGAAAGAATGCCCGCGTCGATCGCCGACACGATCGATCGGCTTTTTCCTTCCCGATAGGGTCGATCGTACCGGGGAATCGCGAGTCGGTCGCGAGGCTCTTCGGCAGGGAAAATCGGGAGGAAAGATGACTTTTTCTCAGGAGCGAATTTCCCGATGGTCTAGTCGATCGGGAAATCCGCTCCTTTTCTCTTTTTCAGGATAAACTCATCATTTCTACCGCGAGTCGGCGGACAACAAATCGAAACAATTTTTCGCGCGAGACAATAAATCATAAAATTTTGTAAAATTTCAATTCCCGGTCTTGTGTTTTCCGAGTCCGGGAATAATCTTCAATTCCGGGAAAGATCGATCGCTACATGAGAGCGCGAATTTCCCCCACTAATCGATCGATCTCCGAGGGCAAAGTGAAATAATGGACACAGGCGCGGATACACAGGGGATCGCGGATAGTTCGCAGGAAAAAGCCCCGTTTTTCCAGTTCCCGAACCAGTTGATTCGGATTCGCTCCCTCGACGACGAAGGAAACTAAACCGGATTCGGGAGGGGAATTTTTCAAACAGTGTACCTTGTCGATCGCTCCCAATTCTCCCCACAGATAACCCGCTAATTGAACGACGCGATCGGTTCTCTGTTTCGCGTCCGCGAAAGTCTCGTGAACGGCGATCGAGGCGCGTAATCCCTCGAATAACGGGTACGCGGAAGTGGCGACCTCGAACCGTCTACCGTCTTTTTTAAAAGCGATCGGCCGGCCACTCTCGTCCATATCGATACCGCGCCAACCGATAAAGGTCGGGGATAAACTTTCAAAAGCCTCCGGACGCACGTATAACCCCCCGACTCCCGCGGGACCGCACCACCATTTATGCCCCGTGAACGCGTAAAAATCCGCCTCTAATTCGCTTAAATTCAAATCTAAACAACCCACCGATTGCGCCGCGTCCACGAGAACTAAAACCGATCGAGTTTGTTGATGGCATAACCGGGAGATTTCTCGGAGGGGTAATACCTGCCCCGTGTTCCAGAGAACGTGACTCAGAACGAGTAAACGGGTATTCGGCTGTAAATATCGCTCGATTACCGCCACCGGATCGCCTCCGTTGAGCGTTTCCAAGATCGGGCAGAAAGAGAATTCCACCGAAAAACGTCGGGCGATCTCCTGTACCGTGGCGATAATGCCCGGATGTTCGCAATCGGTAAGGAGGATATGATCGTTCGATCGCCACTCGATACCCCACAGGGGAATATTACAGCCCACCGTAACATCTTCGGTGATCGAGAGCGTTCGCGGCTCCACCCCGAGCGATCGGGCCGTTTCCCGCCGTAAAAGTTCCGTTCGCTCGGTAATCCAATCGTTCACCCGCGCGGAAAACGGGCCGTGTTCCTCAAGATAGCGATGCGCTTCCACGATCGCGTCGAACCCGGTGCGGGGTAAAATTCCCTGCCCGCCGAAGTTAAAGTACACTTTATCGGCTAATCCGGGGAATTGCCGGCGTTGTCGTTCGATTTCCGTAGCGATCGAGGCGATATCGAGCATAGTTTTTTAGGAAGATGGGGATGGGGGGATGGGAAGGTGAGGGAGATAGGGGAGGTGAGAGAGATGGGGAAAAAGCGGTCAGCGGTCAGTTATATCTATCTTTAGATAGTAGCCAAGTTTGAATAACTCGCTCTTGGAAAGCTGATAGCTGATAGCTAAAAGCCTACTGCCTTCTGCCTCCTGCTTCCTGACTCCTGACTCCTGACTCCTGACTCCTGACTCCTGCCTCCCGCCTCCCGCCTCCCATGTTTCCACATTTCCCATCGAAAACGTCAGAATGGTATTAAGGTAGAGAGAAATATCGATCGCTCTCGGTGTTCTCGTGTCGATCCTGGAAAGCTTACCCTCGCTCGCTGACAGAATGCTACTGACGGATGACTTACTACTAGACTATAAACGATGTCAACGCCGGGCGTTTCTCAATCTCTACGGGGATAGTCGGGAGAAAGACCCCGAGCGGGATTTTCTGCTCAAGTTGCGTCAGGAAAGCCAGAATCACGTCCGATCGGTTCTCCAAGAATTCTATCCCGATTATTTCACGCCCCTGACCGATCCGCGCGATCGACAGGCGACCGCGAGAGAGACCGAGAATTTGATGCGTCAGGGGGTTCCCTGTATCTATCGCGGAGTATTGATGAGAGAGGAAGAGCGGGGGAGAAATCCGGTCACGCTCGTCGGTTCGCCGCGTTTACTGCTCAAACAGCCCGGAAAATCGCGCTTCGGCGATTGGCAGTATTACCCGATCGATATCCAACTCGGTCGCCGTCCCAAGCCGGAATACAAGATTGTCGGCACATTTTACGCGTATTTACTGGAAAGAGTCCAGAGATCTCGCCCGAACCGCGCGGAAATCGTCCTACGCCGTCAGAACCATCACTCGATCGAATTAGATCTCTGGTGGAATAAACTGGGGGAAATTCTCGACGAGTGCGTCGATCTTCTCGCCGGCCGACAGGAACCGGAGGTATTTATTTCCCGCCAGCGTTGCGCTTTGTGCCACTGGTACGGCCATTGTTACTCGATCGCCCGATCCGGACAACATCTCTCCCTCGTTCCGGGGGTGACTCCCACTCGCTACGAATTCCTACAATCGATGGGGGTACTCACCGTGGAATCCCTCGTCTCGGCCTGTCCGACGCGTTTGGGCGAGGGCATCGGTGTAGAGATCGCGGCGCAATTACAACAACAGGCGCGGGCGATTTTAGAAGATCGAGCTTACCCGCGAATTAACGGTAAAAGTAATCTTTCTAGACCGATTCCCGGTCACGAGATCGAATTTTATTTCGACATCGAGGCCGAACCGGAACAGAACCTCGATTATCTCCTGGGAGTTTTACGGGTCGATCGAACCTCGGGAACCCGACAGTTCTATCCTTTTCTCGCCGAAAAACCGGAGGAAGAAGCCCTGATCTGGGAAAAGTTTCTCGCGTTAACCACCCCCTATCCCAACGCCCCGATCTTCCATTTTTCCGAGTACGAGGTGGAAACGATCAAACGCTTGGGAAATCTCTACAAAACGCCGAAATCGATCCTCGATCGCCTCGTTTCCCGCTGTTTCGATCTCCATCAACAAGTGGTGAATTCGGTGACTTTTCCCGTGGAAAGTTATTCGTTAAAATCGCTGGCCAACTGGATCGGCTTTCAATGGCGCGATCGCGGGGTCAGCGGGGATCAATGCGTTTGGTGGTACGACCAATGGTTAAAGACGGGAGATCGCGCGCTCCTGTCGGCGATCTTGCGATACAACGAGGACGATTGTCACGCCACCTATCACCTGAAAAATTGGCTGGTGGATTTTTTGACAGATCCCTAGCTCTTTGACCGTTCCACTTTCTCGATGTCGGGCGATCGATAAAGATAGATTCCCCCCGATCGGTCGAGTTCACGATCGAATCTTACTTATTCTAAAGATTTTTAACAATCCGTCGGGCCGTGGTCCGCGCGAAGCGCGCCCCGACGGGAGAAGCGCTAGGGTAATAATAAATAAGATCCCAGATTTTCATACCCACAGGTGATCCTTATGTTCTCCCCGCTCTTTCCTCTCCTTCTTCTCGCGCTCGGGATCGGTAGCTTTCTGTGGTATCAAAAAACAAAAAACGATATTTATCAAGCGCTCGCGGTAAGTAGTTTTATTTTCTCGTTTATTTGGGCGTTAATTCTCGTACACTGGACGATTCACGTACTCGGTCTCGTTCTCCTATTTATTCTCACTTCCCCGGTGTTGAATTTCGCGCGGTTTCCGTCCCCGCGCTCGGATATCGCCGAGTAGCGTATCTCGATCGACGCGAACTCTTCCTTTCGGTCAATTACACAAAGTTCTCTCCGCCGTAAGGTATAAGATAGGCGGTTTATTTCGAGTCGATCGCCGGAAAACTCATGAATGAAGTTCGTGGTCGAGCGCTCCGTTACGCGGGGGCGATAGGGATATCCTTACTCGCCCTCGGGTTGATGTTACTCCTCGATCCCTATTTACAATTACGCCAGACCCCGTTCTTGTTTTTCGTCGGAGCGATCACCATTAGCGCGTGGTATGGCGGTACGGACGCGGGATTCCTCACGACAGCGCTCTCGGCACTTCTCGCCCATTACTATCTGGTCGAACCCCGGTATTCCCTGTTCACCGATAGCGTTACCAACACCCGGACGGTACTTTTTCTCGTCCAGGGAGGGATCATCAGTTATCTCTGCGGGATGTTGCGGGAAACGCGCGATCGGGCCCGATCGAACCTGAAAAACTGGCAAGCCAGCGAGGAACGTTACCGGCAACTCGCGGCCCGGCTGGAGGCGGTACTCCAACAGATGCCCGCGGGGGTGCTACTCGCCGACGCGCGATCGGAAAAATTGCTCCTCGCCAACGAACAGGTAGAAAAGATTCTCGGGTATGACTATCAATTGAATATCGCGCTGGAAAAATACGACGATATCGTTACTTTCGAGGGGTTTTCCGCCGACGGGAAACCCCTCGCGCCCGAAAAATGGCCGCTCGCGCGTTCTCTGCGCGCCGGGGAAACCGTTCGCGATGAAGAGATCGAGATCCGGTGGACGGACGGGAGACGGATTTTTATCGAGATTAACGCCTCGCCGATCCGGGACGATCGCGGCGAGATCGTTTCCGCGGTGGCGATCTTTCAAGATATTACCGAGCGAGTGGAGATAGAATCGGCCCTGCGCCAGAGCGAGACGCTTTTAAACGCTTTTCTGGCAGGATCTCCGGTCGGGATGGCCTTTCTCGATCGACAGTTACGCTACGTCCACGCCAACGAGGCCCTCGCGACCATCAACGGCAGACCCCTATCGGAACATTTCGGCCGCCGTTTCGGGGAAGTGTTACCGGATCGCGCGGCTTGGGGCGAGGAAATCTTCCGGCGGGTCATGGAGACGAAAATCGCGATAATCGGCGATGAAATCCGGGGAAAAGCCAGCCCTAACGCCCCTTACCGTCATTGTTTGGTGAATATCTACCCGGTTTGTTTACCCGATGGAGAGGTGTTAGGGGTCGGGGTAACGGCGATCGATATTACCGCGCTCAAGGAAAACGAGGCGCTGGCGAGGGCGAGGGCGACGGAACTGGAAATTTTCATGGAAACGGTTCCCGTACCCGTCTGGATCGCCCGCGATCCCCTCTGTCGGCAAATGTCCGCCAATCGGGCCGCCTACGAACTGATCCGACAATCGCCCGGATCGATCGTGACCGCCACCCCGGCCGACGGGAAATATCCCTTTTCCTTCAAAATTCAAAAAAACGGCGCGGATATCCCCCTCGATGACCTGCCCATGCAGAGAGCCGGTCGAACCGGACAGCAAGTAAAAGAAGAGTTTGAATTCGTTTTCGCCGGGGACGATATCCGCTATATCTTCGGCAATGCCGTTCCCATTTTCGACGAAACCGATCGGGTTCGCGGCGTGATCGGCGCGTTTCTCGACCTCACCGAGCGCGTGGAAACCGAACGCCGGTTACAACAGCAAGCGAGGCAGTTAGAAAACCTGAACGCCCATTTAACCCGGATCACCCACCTGCTCGGTCAACGCAATCGGGAACTCGATCGCTTCGCCCATGTCGTCTCTCACGATCTGAAAGCTCCCCTACGGGCGATCGCCAATCTCTCGGTGTGGATCGAGGAAGATCTCGAAGAACACCTGAGCGGGGAGGTCCGTCAGAATATGAACCTCCTCCGGGGACGGGTGTACCGTCTGGAGGCGCTGATCGACGGGTTACTCGCCTACTCGCGGATCGGTCGGAGCGAGGTCAGAAGCGAATGGGTGAAGGTGGGGGAATTACTAGACGAGGTGATCGATTCTCTGGCTGTCCCCCCGCGCTTAACGGTCAAAATCGGGCCGGATCTGCCCACGTTATGGACGAAACGCGTTCCCCTCGGGCAAGTGTTTTCCAATCTGATCGGTAACGCGATCAAACACCACGATCGGGCCGAGGGAGCGATCGAGATCGACTCGATCGATCGCGGGGAGTCGATCGAGTTTACCGTCAAAGACGACGGGCCGGGCATCGCGCCGGAATTTCACGAGCGGATTTTCGGCATCTTTCAAACGCTCCAACCCCGCGACCGCCAGGAAAACACCGGCATCGGCCTGTCGATCGTCAAGAAAATTCTCGACACCGAGGGCGGCAAAATCTGGCTCGACTCCCGCGAGGGAGAGGGCGCGACCTTCCACTTCACCTGGCCGAAAAAAACGCCCCCGGAGGAATCCGAATAAACCTCTCGCGGCGGGAGGCGGGAGGCGGGAGCCACGGGACAATTTTGCCTTCCGGGCATAGGTCTATTTTCACGGAAAAAAACCCGGTAACACCGGGTCGCACTAGCTTGGAGTGTGTATAGTCCACTGATGGAACCGTGGAAAACTTGTTAATGCAGTATCCCGCAGGTGAGGGGGCAGGAAGCGTATACCGGTTCGTGAGAGGGTTTCGCGTCACCGTGCAACCACCGCAACCAATGAACCTCGTGGGGGTAAATGCCTTTCGCGGTTAACATCATCGCTCCCATCGCGACCGCGAGGAGATTCAGGCCGACGATCGTTCCCGCGACCAATAACACCGAGCTAACGGGTAAAACGGAATGTAATACGATCGCCGATAAAGCTCCCACCGTCATCATCAATACCACCAAGGGAAAGCCGACCACCAGTAAACAAACGGCCAAAATTACATTCCAAAGCAGAAAGCTTTTAATCACCCCTATAGAGATGTAGCCCCAATGATTTCTTTCGGTTAATTGCATTTTTCTGACCTCTCACGAACGCGCCGTACAAGTTTCACTTCTCGAAAAAGCGATTGAAAACCAGTATAGAGAAAACACCGAAAAAGATTAGGCACTCGCAATATAAATTTACATCCGAAGGCGATTATCTATGTTATGTGTCGAACTATTACGAGAGCGAGCCTTCTCCGTAATAAACTTTACCATTAATTCTCGACCCGAAACATACAGATCTACTACTAAAATCCTTGATCCCCGCGCGGCGGCATCGATCGGGTTCCGGCTCGCCCCCGATCTCCCGAGACCCCGAAACAATTCTTTACAGTAACCCCCATCTCTCTCAGAATTTTATTCTCGTGATTCATCGGTCGGGGGAAATAAGTTCTTCGCGAGAAAAATCGGCGCTAGGAGATAGGAAATTATTCCTAAGAACTAACCCGATCCCGTCTTCCGATCGAGTCTCGAAATTCCCCGCGTCTGTCGGGGAGGAGATTTCGGGTTCGGACTCGATCGGGAGTTTGATATTCTTGCCGTTCGATCGGGGAACACTAGGAACGAAACGATCCCCTTGAATCATCATCCATGACTCAAAATCCGAATCCCTCGGTAAAGCCGACCGCTCCTCTCCCCGTCCCGCCGGTCCCGACCGTCCCTAAATCGGCCAGAAATGGCGACCTGACCGACCTGACCACCGGAGATCTGACCCCGACCCATCCCGGCTCGACTCGCGTGAGTCCGACCATGCCCCGCGCCGATGTTCCCCTCTCTCCCCCGCCGCCCCCGCCGCCCCCGCCGCGGGCCGGGAATCCCCCCGTTCCCGTCCCC
>NZ_JBAFSM010000061.1:0-25330 GCF_036688125.1 Pannus brasiliensis CCIBt3594
CGTTCAATTTAGCTATCGATAACAGTATACCTCATCTTTGTGAGAAAGGCTGTATGGTACATTTTCGGAATTTTCGGGAGCGTTTTTTGTAGTGATGGTAACTTTATGGTTCAACGTCTTCGCGTATTTTATGGGTTATTATACCCTAACTAATCAATCGAATTTTCTCGGGACGGGAAGAGTAAAAAAGCTTCTACTTACCTGGATTTCAATCTGGGGAACTTCTTTCTATAATGCCGATCTGACCGGCGCTGACTTTAGCGAATCCGACTTGAAAAACGCGAATTTTCAAAGAGCGATTCTTACCGATACTTGTTGGCGCGATGCCCGAAATGTAAACCTGGCTAGATTCGATCGAGCCGTTTCGGTAAAATAGGGTACATTCCTACCGCGCGATCGCCCGAATCCCGAAACTAAACGTTCTCAAGCTTGGAAAGTTCGGTCATACGGGGTTTTATCTTCCTTTTGACGGTTGTTCACTCCCTAAACTCGTCTCTTTTCAGATCGATCGTCATCGAACCGCGCGATACGGGTATTGTAAAATTCAATTACAGGAACCCGTTTTCCGTTTTATCGTGATGCACCGAAATGGCTACCGCACCGAGTACCACCCTAGATAAGTCCACGAGTGTCGTTAAAAAAACCTACCCGAATTATAAGGTGATCGTTCTCGATGACGATTTCAACACCTTTCAGCACGTCGCGGACTGTTTACTTAAATATATTCCCAATATGACGGGCGATCGGGCCTGGGAACTCACCAATCAAGTCCATTATGAAGGACAGGCGATCGTTTGGGTCGGCCCGCAGGAGCAAGCGGAACTATACCATCAACAACTCCGACGCGAGGGGTTAACGATGGCTCCTCTAGAGGCCGCCTAAAATGAATAAAGGTCGGCTGGTTTGGAATCATTCCACCCATATTCCGGGGTTGATTCCCGTGTTGGAAAGATTGATCGCGCGCGAGGGAATTCAAACGGTGACACCGGGGGTTCTCTCGCGATCTAAAGGCCACAGCCCGAAGTTACAATTACGGGTATCGGTTCCCATTCGCGGGGGATACAAGGTGATCGCGAGAACGGGAAAAAGCGTTCAGGAAGTGTTTGTTATTACCGATTTAAATCAAGCGGATCTGGAATCGGCCTTACAATTCGCTTTAGAGAAATAATATGGCTCTCTCGGGTTCGATCGAGCGTCAAGACGAAAGAAGCGCGAAGACACGAAAAACGCGATCGATCGTTCGATGGTTCGGGATAGTAATCGTTTGTCTAGGCTTTTTTCTCCCCGCTTTTCCCGTATTCGCGGCGGTGGAACGGGTTCCGTTAACCGTCGAGATCTTACAGGAAAAAGCGAGTGCGCCGGTAATTAAAGAAGGCATCCCGACGATCGATCTCTCGTCTTTTACCATCGACCTACGCGACGAGAATCAAGAGTTTCGCAACGCGTTCTACCAACAGTTACAAGGTCAACTCACCCGCGCCAAACAACCGTTAGGATTAGATTTCAGTAACTCGCAGATTCAGGGGAAATTTATCGCCTCTCGAATCGGATTAACCGTCCCCCTCTCGAAAATTGCCGTTTCACCTTTATTATCTCCCGCGGAACAGAATTTATTACAACAAGACGATCGGTTTCTAGCGGATAACGGTGAACGGGTGATCGCGATAACGGCGTTCCGCGGGCCGATTATTTTACGGGGAACGGTTTTTCTCGGGGAGGTGGATTTTTCTAAAAGTTTTTTCCTGCAAACGGTGGAGGCGATCGAGGCGAGATTTAGTTTAGGAAGTAATTGGTCGGAATCGGGATTCGCGAGGGTGACGGATTTTTCGCGATCGTCTTTTGTCGGGGATAGCGATTTCAGTCGCTGTCAGTTTTTTAATAACGTTCGTTTTCGATCGGTACAGTTTAAAGGAACGGCAAATTTTCTTCACTCTCGATTCAATACCGACGCGAGTTTCGATGATTCTACTTTCGAGAAAACGGCGGACTTTACCCGCGGTCAATGGCTGAAAAACGCGAATTTCGTACAGGTTGTCTGGCGAGATCGATCGCTATTCTCTAAAAGTCGTTTTTTTAGCTTACTATCTTTTAGAAATTCGACATTCGAGAGGGCGGCCGCGTTCCGATCGAGTTATTTTAACGGCCATGTTAGTTTCCAGGATGTCAAGTTACTCGATCAGGTGGATTTTAGTAACGCGACGTTTACCCCGACCGGATATATTAGTGTATCGGGATTAGGTTTCGATTCGGATAAAGCGAAAATATCGGGCGATCGGGGAGAAATTGCCAAGGTACTCTATCTCCCTACTTTAGCGGGTAATGAATCCGTTTTACGAAATCTAGCGCGTAACTTTCGATCGCAAGAACAGATCGCCGATGAAAATCAGATTAAATATAAAACCGAACGATTACGTTTCCAACAGTTAAAACGAAAGATTCTCGATATTTCTCCCGCGCGGTTTTTCAATCTCGGTTGGTTCGCGGATCTCTTCCATCTCGTTTTTCTCGGATTGCTGTTACTCTTAAGTCAGGACGGTACGAATATCAGCCTGATTTTCGGGACGGGAACGATCGTGTTCGCCTATTTTAGCGTCTTATTCTGGTTGCTCGATCGATTCCGTCGTCTCACCCCGAAGCCGATCGTTCCCACGCGATACGAGATAATTTGTATGGGAATTAGTTCGAGCATTTTAACGCTACTCGGCGTTTTCACCATCGCTCGATCGGCCGGTCATCCGCTCTTAACCTTACTAGCGATCGCCACGATTTTAATCCCGATCCCGGTAACAGCAGTGATCCGTCTTTATTGGAAAGGACGCTATCACGATCTGATCGATAGTTCCTATTTCGTGCAAGATGGAAGTCTGCGACAATTACGGTTGTTAATCACCCGTTTACCCGTCGTCCCGGAATTTCCCCTCTTTCGCGATCGCTATACCCCGGTTCCCTGGGATCGCCGTTGGAATTGGTTGAATTATTACGATCTCAGTTTGAATAATTTATTGAAATTGGGGTTTAACGATTGGCGAACGCGCGATCGGGAATTACCCGGAATCGTTTCTTTCCTCGTCTGGTATCAGTGGGGATTGGGTATTTTTTACGTTACCCTTCTATTTTGGACACTCTCGCGGGCGATTCCGGGATTGAACCTATTAATTTATTTGAAATAAAAAAGTCTTTCTGTCTGCCGAGGGATTATCGAAGCGAAACCCTTTACCTCTTTTTCCGGTGAATTTTCCTCGAAGCGATCGATCCCGACATTCGGCGATCGTTACCACTATTTCCAGACGGGGAGCGAGCGGGAACGGTTAGTCCCCGCGAACTGACGAACATTACCGAATGGAGGGCGATCGACGGGAAAAATCGCGCTTTCTCCCGTGTTTCTTCTAGAATTCACTCGATCTCCTCCTTCTTCACTCTCGTCATCCCTACTGCGCGACCACCTGAATCTCGATCTCGGCGGTAACATCGGGATGAAGTCTGATCTGGGTTTTGTAGATCCCCAGTTGACCGATATCGGGAAGGGTAATGCCGCGGCGATCGACTTCCACTTTCGTCATCGAGAGGATCGCGTCGGCCACCTCTTGCGTGGTAACGGTTCCGAAAATCGCCTCGTTTTCGCCGACCTGTTTGGGAATGGCTATCTTGACGACTTTCTCGATCGCCGCTTTCTTGGTTTCCGCTTCCTGTTTCTCGGCTAAAAGACGTTGACGTTCTTTTTCCTTCCTAAATTCCACCTGTTTGATCGCCCCCGGTGTGGCCGGGACGGCTAACCCTTTCGGGAGAAGATAATTTCGCGCGTATCCGGGGGCGACTTCTACCACGTCGCCATTCCGTCCCAACTTATTAACATTTTCATTGAGGACGACCTGTAATCTTTTCGCCATAGTCTTGACCTTGACTGTACTTCCAAAACTATCATCATACCGTAAATCCGGCATCTAACGATTAATCTTTAGGGGGAGCGGGAGTGGGGAGGCAATTCGGAGGCAGGAGGCAGAAGGCAGGAGGCAGAAGGAGAGGGTAAAGGGTAAAGGTAAAAGGCCCAAAAATAGTTTTTTCCCTTTTCCCCTTCCCCTTTTCCCCCAAAACTCCCCATCTTCCCGTCTCCTAAAACAAATCCTTCTTGCCGCGGGTTCGGGCGAAAACGGTCACGGGGTCGGTCGCGTCCATCGTTGCTTGTAGGGCGGGGGTATCCCAGCGTAGGAAGGGGTTGGTGCGTTTTTCCGTTCCTAATAACGAGGGGATGGTGGCGATATCGCGGGATCGATCGCTTTCCACTCGCCGGTAACGTTCCTGTAAATCGGTATTCTCGGGATCGACGGTGAGGGCGAATTTTAAATTTCCCAGGGTGTACTCGTGGGCGCACCAGACGCGGGTGTTATCGGGGAGCGATCGCAACTTACCGAGCGAGTCTACCATCTGCGCGGGGGTTCCCTCGAATAACCGGCCGCATCCCCCCGCGAACAGGGTATCGCCACAGAATAACTCGCCGGTTTCCCCGTCCGCGGTCGGGGGGAAATAGTAGGCGATATGGGCGCGGGTGTGGCCGGGGACGAAGAAAACCCGCGCCTCGCGTCCGGCGAATTCTACCGTGTCCCCTTCCTGTAAAAAGACTTGTTGGCCGGGGATTCTGCCCCGATCCTCGGCCCCCCCGTAAACGACGGTATCGGGAAAGCGATCGAGTAAATCCCGATTCGCGCCGACGTGATCGCCGTGGTGATGGGTGTTAAAAATCGCCACCAAGCGCGCGTTTACCGCTTCCAATCGCCGTAAAACGGGTTCGGGTTCCGCGGGATCGACCACGGCGGCGAGATTCCGCTCCCGATCGAGTAAGAGGAAAATATAGTTATCCGATAGAGCGCTCAGGCGTTCGATTTCCATCGTGAATTCTCGCGAATATCGTCGTTTCCGATCATAGTCGATCGGGATCGGCCGTTCCGGGCCCGACCGGACGGGGGATTCTCGTTAACAAATATTAACCGGTCTGCTATTCTGCTAGGTAATCCCGATTCTCGATCGACCGTGAAGAAAAAAATCTCCGTTCTCGGCCCGGATTTATCGGGTGGCGGCGGCACTAGAGTCTATCTCGTGGCGCGGGTACTGCAACAACTCGGCCACGATGTCACCGTGTACGGGTTTGTTTTCGGGGAAAAACTCTACCCTCCCCCTCCCGCGGATTTACGGGTCGAGTGGGTGAGGGGTCGGGCCTACCCGCGGTTTTTCGGCGATATCAAGGGATTACTCGATCGGATCGACGGCGATCTCCTCTACGCGATCAAACCCCGTCCCACCAGTTTCGGCCTCGGTTTACTGAAACGTTCCCTCTCGCGTCGCCCCCTAATCCTCGATATCGATGATTGGGAAATGAGTTGGTTCGGGGGTGATGATTGGGCTTACCGTCCGGCCCCGAAACAACTGGCCCGGGATATTCTCAAACCGGACGGCGCGTTACGAGATCCGAACCATCCTTTCTATCTTCGCTCGGTGGAACGGGCGATCGATCGGGCCGACGCGATCACCGTGAACAATCGCTTCCTACAAAAACGCTACGGCGGGATCTACCTACCGAACGGGAAAGATACGCGACTTTTCGACCCCGATCGATACGATCCGGAACTCTGTCGGCAAAAATACGGTTTAGCGGACTATAAGGTATTAATGTTTCCCGGTACGGCCCGACCGCACAAGGGACTGGAGGACGTGTTAATCGCGCTGGATAAACTCGATCGCGAGGATCTCAAACTCGTCGTCGTCGGGGGACGGGAGATCGGGGACGGCTATCTAGAGGGTTTACTGGAGAGGGGGAAACGCTGGATGATCCGTCTGCCGGCCGTGGCGATCGATCGAATGCCCGAGGTGGTCGCGGCCGCCCATGTTATTATCGTTCCGCAACGGGATGACCGGACGGCGAACGCCCAATTCCCGATCAAATTAACCGATGGGATGGCGATGGCGAAACCGATTATCTCGACGAAAGTGGGCGATATTCCCGATATTTTAGGAGAGGGCGGTTATCTGGTCGAACCGGGATCGCCCGACTCCCTCGCGGCCGCCATTCAAGAGGTTTTCGAGAATCCCGATCTCGCCGGACGACGGGGAAGGCGCGCGCGCGATCGTTGTATCGCGTCCTATAGCACCGACGCGATGGCCGCTATCCTGGCCGATCTGCTGAAATCCTTGTAGAACGTTGACATCTTTTATCTGGCGATCGTTATTGATATGAATCCCAACCAAATTCTCCTGAAATACACGCTAAAACACTGGACATTAATTGCCACGTCGGTTGTTTTAGGATTTGTCAGCACCATTTTTAATGGGGTAGGAACCGTTTTAATTATTCCCCTACTCATCGCGTTCATTAATCCGAAAAATACCGTTTTAAATAATGCCCCACCGCTGATCAGAAAAATCTTTGCCATTTTTGAGATTTTTCCGATAGATACCCGTTTTATCTGGATGTTCGTCGCCGTATTTTCTATTTTAATTTTAAAACATATCACGACCTTTGCGTGGAATTTATTAAATACTTATATCTCGTTACTTCTCGCGAAAGATATGAGAATCGATGCCGTAAATATTTTGCTAGAAGTCGATATCGATTTTTACGTGAAAAGTAAAGTCGGGGATATTTTTAATCGTTTTATGTCCGAGATCAATCGGGCGGTCGCCACGATCCGATCGTACATTACCCTGATACAGGTAGTGAGTACCCTGTTCATGTATCTAGTGATATTATTATCGATTTCTTGGCAGTTAACGATCCTGGCAAGTTTTCTGGGCGGATTTCTGGCACTGGTCAATCAAGTCGTCGTTAAGCAAGCGAAAAAATACGGGGATATTATCACCCTAACCGCTAAACAACAGACGAATAAATTACTAGAATTATTAACCGGTATCCGATTGATTAAAGGAACCGGCAACGAATTATACGAGCTAGAATCGATCAAAGTAGATATTCGAGATCGGGAGAAAGCGGGGATGGACGCGCAAACCAACTCCGCGATCATCGCCCCGATCAACGAGATCGGCGGAATTATTATTATCGCGCTGATTATTCTCTCGGGTCGTTATCTCTTCAACGACCAGCTACAGGCGCTCGCGCCGATTTTATTAACCTATCTCTACGTTCTTTTCCGGGCGCTCCCCCTGATCAGCCAACTCAACAACACGCGGGGTCAGATTTTAGGAAATTCTTCGGCGGTGGATGTGGTGGCCGATTTTCTCGATCGAGACAACAAACCCTTCATGACAAACGGCTCGATCGTCTATCGGGGACTAGAAGAAGGGATTCGTTTCGAGAACGTTCGTTTCGCCTATCCCGGACACGACGAACTCGTACTCAAGAACATCGATTTCTGGATTCCCAAGGGAAAAATGATCGCCCTCGTCGGCTCTTCGGGAGCGGGAAAATCGACGATCGCCGATCTTCTGCCGCGATTTTACGATCCGATCGAGGGACGGGTAGTGGTCGATGGTAGAGATCTCCGGGACTACCAGATCAAAACCCTACGGAAAATGATGGGGATCGTCAGTCAGGACACCTTTCTCTTTAACCACTCCATCCGCTATAACATCGCCTACGGGTTAACCGATGTCAGTGACGCGGAAATTCTCGAAGCCACCAAACGCGCCAACGCCTACGAGTTTATCGTCAAACTCCCGGAAGGACTCGATACCGAGATCGGCGATCGGGGGGTACGCTTATCGGGGGGACAGAAACAACGTCTGGCGATCGCCCGCGCCCTCCTGAGAGATCCCGAGATTCTCATCCTCGATGAAGCCACCAGCGCCCTCGATACCATTTCCGAGCGGTTAGTGCAGGAGGCGATCGACGAACTCTGTCGCGAGCGCACCACCCTCGTCATCGCTCACCGTCTCTCCACGATCCGCAAAGCCCACCAGATTATCGTCCTCGAAAAAGGAAACGTGATCGAGGTCGGCAATCACGAGGAATTACTCGCGAAAAACGGTCAGTACGCCCGCTTACACGCGTTACAGTTCAGCGATAACGGGAATCGGCCCGCCGAGTCTAATTCGGACGGGGAACGGGAACGTCTGGCCTATCTCTCCTACGAAACCCGCGGGAGTCTTAACCTGATGCTCGGTTCCCTGCGTTTGATCGCCGACGATCTACTCGACGATCCCGACGAACGGCAAGAGTTGCTCGACCAATCCTATCGTTCGGCCCTACAACTGCTCGATTCGATCGAGAAATACACCGGCGCGCCGACTCATTGACTGGCGGTGATGCCCCGTTCCCGTAACTGACGGATAAAGAACTCCTCCAAAGAAGCCCTGGCGAGATCGAGACCGATTAAGCGTATCCCCATCTCGCCGATCGCGACGATAAACGGTTCGGGTTCGCCCTTGAGTTGACCGTGCCAAAAGCCGTCACCCCAGGTTAACCCCGCGATCCATTCCCGCAATTGGTTCTCGGAACCGCCCTGGACAGTTACCTGATAGACATCCGACCGGCCGAGCAGTTCGTCGAGGGAACCCATACAGAGCAATTCCCCGCGCGCGAGAAGGGCTACCCGATCGCAGATCTGTTCCACGTCCGAGAGGATATGGGAGTTGAAAAAGATCGTTTTTCCCTCTTTTTTGAGAGAGTGGATAATCTCCCGCACCTGATAGCGTCCGAGGGGATCGAGGCCGGACATGGGTTCATCGAGAAAGACGATCTCGGGATCGTTGATCAACGCCTGCGCCATACCGACCCTCTGTACCATTCCTTTCGAGTATTGACGCAATTGTTTTTTCTTCGCCGCCCCCCGATCGAGTCCCACCCTATCCAGCAATTCGGCGATCCGTTTCCGCCGCACCGACGCGGGGATCTCGAAAATCCCGCCGATCAGGTCTAAAAATTCCCAGCCGGTGAGATAGTCGTAGTAATAAGCGTTTTCGGGCAGATAGCCGATCCGTTGCCGGACGGAGCGATCGCCGATCGGCTTACCGAGAATCATCGCCCGGCCCCCGGTCGGACGCGCGATCCCCAGTAAGGTTTTGAGTAGGGTGGTTTTGCCCGCGCCGTTAGGGCCGAGCAAGCCGAAGGTTTCCCCCTCGTACACGCTCAAAGTGCAGGATTTCAAAGATTCGACCTTTTTCTCGAACCAGAAGCCCGTCCGATAGTGTTTTTCGAGATGTAAGGTCTCGACCACGGCCGGGCGCGTCGCGGGCGGGTTCTCTCTCGATTCGTCCAACACAGAATGCATTGTTATCCGACAATTCCTTCCATACACTCCATCCCTACAATGCCCGGATACCCCCGGAAAATTTACACCCCCGAAAAAATAACCCGCGGCCGAAACCGCGAGCTATTTTCGATAAAACCCTTTTCTCGGGCAAAAATCGGGAATATATTTCCCTATTGGACGGTGATCTTACCTACCATCCCCGCGCCGCGGTGGGGTTCACAATAGTAGGTGTAGGTTCCGGGTTGGTCGAAAGTGCTGGTGAAAGACTCTCCCGCCGAGAAAGCGAGTCCTTTATGGGATAGCTTGGTCGCCACACCATCGATCGCCGCGCCATCGGGCGATTTCGCTTCCCCGAAAACCACGTTATGGGGGGAAAGCTTATTATTGACCCATTCCACCGTATCGCCCGCTTTGATCGTGAGCGCGGGGGGATCGAATTGCAAGGTTCCGTTGTCCCCACCCATTTTCACGGTGTAGGTTTCCGCCGAGGCGGGAGCGGTATTGAAGAAGAAGCTAGTCAGCACTAGCGCGACGGTAGCGACTAATAAACCCAGTTTTTTCATGCTTGTTAACCCTTTACACGAGCGTTCACGGACAAGTTTTACAGCCTGTCTTTTGACAAGAGAGCGAAGCTTTGCTTGTTATTCTCCCCTTCTGTCTATCTTATCACCAAAGTAGGACAGCCTGTCTTTTGACAGGAAAACCGGTTTTATCGAGGATCGTCTAGGAATATTGTCCGAATATTCAGAGGAGAACCGATCGTGAAAAAAATCTTAATTTCCGCCCTAGTTCTGGTCTGTGTCGCTTTCTTTAGCCTAGCCCGTCCCGCCCTCGCGGCCGATGGCGCGGCGGTTTTTACCGCTAACTGCGCTTCCTGCCATCAAGGCGGGAAAAACGTGGTGAATCCCGCTAAAACCCTGAAAAAAGAAGATTTAAGCAAAAACGGGAAAGATTCCGTCGAGGCGATCGTCACTCAAGTCACCAAGGGTAACGGCGCGATGCCCGCGTTCGGCGGTCGTTTGAGCGCGGAAGATATCGAGGCCGTGGCTAACTACGTTCTCGCCCAATCCGAAAAAGGCTGGTAGGAATCCCTAGCCGGAATCGGTATCACCGATCGAGAGAGTAGGGGCGAGCTTCCAAACCCGCCCTTACTGTATTCAGGAGTCAGACCAGGAAGTGATTTCTCTATTTTCCGTCTTAACTCCCGAATTCTTGACCGATTCGGCTAGATAATCTAGGGATCGACCCAACGGCCATCGGTCTTGATCAGATCGATTAACGCCTCGACCCCTCGCTCTTCGGGAACCTTGATGATTTCCTCGCGACCGCGATAGAGAGAGATATAACCGGGCTGTTTCCCCACGTAGCCGTAATCCGCGTCGGCCATTTCCCCGGGCCCGTTGACGATACAACCCATGACGGCGATATCGAGTCCGACGAGGTGGCTGGTGGCCGCTCGCACTTTCGCTAACACTTCCTCTAAATTAAATAACGTCCGACCGCAGGAGGGACAGGCGACGTACTCGACCATCGTTTTCCGCAAGCCCAACGCCTGAAGGATGCTGTAACAGACGGGAATTTCTTTTTCCGGCGCTTCGGTGAGAGAGACGCGGATGGTGTCACCGATGCCGTCCGCGAGAAGGGTGGCGATGCCCGCGGTGGATTTAATCCGCCCGTATTCCCCGTCTCCCGCCTCGGTAACGCCCAAGTGCAGGGGATAATCCATGCCTAGCTCGTCCATGCGCTTGGCCATCAAACGATAGGCGGCGATCATCACGGGAGTGCGCGAGGCTTTGAGGGATACTACCAGGTTTCGGAAATCGAGGGATTCGCAGATCCGGATGAATTCGAGGGCGGATTCGACCATTCCTAGCGGGGTATCGCCGTAGGTAAAGAGCATTCTTTCGGCGAGGGAACCGTGATTGACCCCGATCCGCATGGCTTTTCCCTGATCTCGTAGGGATATAACGAGGGGTTCTAGGGTTTCTCTAATTTTTTCGCCGATCTCGTCGAATTCGGCCTGTGTATATTCGGAGCGATCGCCTTTCGGTTTCTCGAACACGTACAGACCGGGGTTAATCCGTACTTTCTCGATATGTTTGGCTACTTCTAGGGCGATTTTCATGCCGTTGTGATGCACGTCGGCGACGATCGGCACGGGTTGATAGGTTTTATTCAGTTTTTCTTTGATTTCGGCGAGCGCTTTGGCGTGGGCTAGGCTCGGTACGGTGACGCGGACGATCTCGCAACCGATTTCGTGTAAGCGACGGATGGCGGCGACCGAACCCTCGATGTCTAGGGTGTCCTCGTTGATCATCGACTGTACCACGACGGGATGACCGCCGCCGATGGTCACGTTCCCTACCTGGACGGGGCGGGTTTTCCGGCGGCGAATGGTGGTGTCGAACTCGGGGGGCGTAACTGGGGATTTTGTCGTCGGTTCCAACGTTTGCATATACAGTTCACGAACGATCACTAGCCCTATTGTCTCAAAGAAGGGGTTCCGGTTATGGCTCGCGAAATTGATCCCGTCAAGTTATTGACACTCTTTTGCAATTGTCCGCTATACTGGAAACATCGACTTTTAGCGGTAACGCTAATTATTCTCAGTTGTAATCGGGATGAACATAGAGGGATTTCTATTCGAGGGCGATCGATCGATCGATGTGAGCGGTTCGGATCGTTGGGAGGTCTATCGCCGTCTCCGGTCGTTGGATATAGCCTGTCAATGCTCGACGTATCAACCGTTGCGGGTTTCGATCGAGACCGCGAACGATATTTTACAGGTGTGGAGCGTTCTCCGTCAGACCCGTTCCGACCGCCGATCTCTGGTCGGTTGGCTGGAAACTTGCTGGCGATCGGATCTTGAAAACAATTAGCGACTCTATCGGAGGAAAGTGAGAGATCATGTCAAAGTATTCCCCGCGAACCCTACCCTTTCAGGTGGTCGGTCAATTCCTCGGTTTCGTTCTAAAAGACGGTTATAAGATAAAATATTTAAGAATTATCGTGGATGGGCGAGAATATTGGTTTAAGCCCGAAAAAGAACTGCGAGATCGTCTCTCTCTCAATATTCCTATCCATACATCCCTACAGGTTACGGGAGAAAGTCGGGTTTGTGAGAAAACGGGCAAACTCAAGTTGAAGGTGACGGGAATCGAAAATCTCTCGGCCGGGGAATCCCGAGTCCCGGAGGAACCGAAACCGAAACCGAAACAAGCGACCGTCCTGGTCTGTCAGAAGTCCGACTGTTGGAAAAACGGGGGGGCGACCGTCTGCCGGATGCTGGAAGAGGGTTTACAGGAAAAGGGATTGGCGGATACGGTCCATATCAAACGGACGGGATGTTTGAAGCAGTGTAAGCGGGGGCCGAACGTGGTCGTTATGCCCGATAAAAAACACTATAGCAACGTCGATCCGCGACAGATTCCCGAGTTGATCGAACGGCATTTCGCGTCGTCCGAAGAGGCGATCGCCACGAGAGCCTGATCGGGGAGAGCCGACGGTTCGATCGGGACGTTTCGTGGTATGATCTCGCGTGAATTCCGAATCTTTACCATTGTTAACCCGATAGGACATTTTATGAAGCGAGGGATTTACATTACCGCGAACGATCGGGTACTCGATCAGTCGATCGCTTTGCTGAACAGTATCCGGGCGCGGGACGAGGAAGTTCCCGTGATGTTAATTCCCTACGATGATAACTATCGGGAAGTTGCCGATCGGTTGGGGGAGAAATACGGGGTCACGGTGTATCCCGATCTCCAGTTAGTTAACGATCTGGCGCAAAAAATTTACGATATTTTCGGGGAGAATTATTTCGCCCGTCCCAATCAATTCCGGAAACAGGTTTGCTGGTTCGGGGAGTTCGATCGCTTTCTCTATATCGACACCGATATCGTCGTTTTTGAAAAAATTATCGATAATTTAAACTTCCTCGACGATCACGATTTTCTCTGTTGTGATTTTCAATACAAAAAAGGAATTCGGGATGTTTTCAGCCCCGCGGTTCTCGAAAAAGGTGTTTTTACCGAGAGCGATCTGACGGGAATGTTTAACGGGGGATTCTGGGCATCGAAAAAGAATTTACTCTCGGAAACGGAGCTTTTCGACACCTTTAAAGAATGCGCCGAACATCGGGAGTATTTCGATTTCTCACAAAAAACTTCCGATCAACCGATTATTAATTACACGATTCTCAAGCGGGTTCCCAACCGTTTTAATATCACGCGCGCTCCCGGGTGCGAGGCGGGAAATTGGGGGGGGAGCGGGCATTTTCAGCGTCAGGAAGATTTTTTGATCGATCCGAGAGTGAATCAGAAATTAAAATATTTACACTGGGCGGGAATCCGGATCGAACCCGGTTGCCCCTACTGGGATATCTGGAAACATTATCGCTATCTCGGCGATCCGAATCCCCCGGCCGATCCGCCCCCGGCGAAACCGAAAAGCGTCTGGCAGAGATTACTCGATAAAGTGAAAGGCTGAAAATCCCGATCGATGAGAGAGCGCTAGTTTGTCACCCGCGGCCATCGCGGGAGAGGGGTTTTCTTCCGTTACACGGGATGACGAGCGCGTTCGGGAACCGTCGGGGCGATACTAGCGATCTCGTCTTGAAAACTTGACCCGTCGCCTTTCCGGAAAACAAACGAGAGGATTTTGGCCGGAGCCGAGCGCTCTTGTGCGATCGCGACAATTAGATTATGATGCTTTGATATTTTTGCCATCGATCGAGTATTATGGAAAAGATTAGATATTATGGATTCGATCATCTTCGAGGACTCGCTTGCCTAACTGTTGTTTTCTTTCATTCTCAAGTCTTAAATCCTTTACTCCGAGTTCCGGTGCTTGGAGATTTAGCCAATATCGCTTCTTATAATATCTTTCCTCTAGCCGTACCTATTTTTTTTCAAATTTCTTTGTTTCTGACGTATTCTAAGGGCGGCGATACCCAATATATTATATATCGAAAACTTCCCCAATTATTGAAGATTTTTGGGCTTTGGACGTTCGCGGGATTTATCGAAGCTTATTGGTTTCAAAAAGATCTCCATCTTTCGTCTATAAAGAATGCTAGAGATCTAGTTTCATGGCTCCTAAAAGGCGGCGTTAGCTGGGAACTCTATTTTCTCGTTTCTTTGATGATTATTACGGTCTTAGCCGCCTTGAATCAATATCTTTATCGAAAGACCAACCGCTCGATCGAGCTTCAATGGCTTTTTCTCGCGGTCTCTTCTCTAAGCCTCTATGTTTATCAATTTCCGCTTTGGCATCCATTTAATTTTTTACCTTACATTTTTTCCTCTCTAATCGTTTATCAACTGTATCAAAATAACCCAACCTTCCTAGATTATAAAAAGCATTTTAAAATTCTGATCGGTCTATCTATACTTTTCGTGATAATGAGCGCTTTCGAGTGGGTAGGAATGTACGATAGTAATCGCTGGGTATTGCTTCCTCCCTACTCTCGGGCTTCGTTGGTACTGGGCGGCTGTCTGATTTTCTATATCGGGTTAATCTTGAAAGAGCCTCCCAAAGGTCTGCTGTTGTTAGTCGCTAACTACTCTTTGGGAATTTATTGCCTTCACGTAAAATTTATCACGCTTTTGAATAGCTTCAAAAGTGTTTGGACAATGGTTTTACCAGGTTCATTAAAGTTCCTGCAAAGTAGCCTGTTATTTGTAATCGTATTGATTTTATCGATCGCCACGGTAAAATACCTTAGAAATATCAAGTTCTTGAAACAATTCACCTAGCTGGATGCCCGATCGACAGAGACCGTTCTCGATAAAATCCAGAAGGCGAGGCGGGGGTTAATCGCGCGGAACCCAAGCCACGATCGATTCCCTCACGTTTCCGGGTTGACGATCGATTTCGGCCAGGTAAAACGGAAGGTCGTCCCCCGATCGCCCGTCGATTCGATGGCGATCTGTCCGCCTTTCTGCTCGATAATTTTTTTGACGATCGCCAGGCCGATCCCGGTGTATTCGGTTTTATCGCGGGCCTCCAGGGTACGGAAAAGGGCGAAAACTCTCTGATGGTGTTCGGGGGCGATGCCGGGCCCGTCGTCGCGGACGGAAAACTCGTAAAATTGTCCCCGATCGAGTACCGAGACCGTCACCTGTCCGCGCGATCGATCGTGGTGTTTGATCGCGTTCTCGAATAAATGACCGAAAACCTGCTCTAAAGCCGAGCGTTGTGTGAGTAATGTCGGCATTTCACCCTGAAACTCCCAGCTAAAGCTTCCGAGAGGGTCGAGACGGGCGATGATTTCCCGGAAAAGTCGAGCGACGGCGACGGTTTCGAGACGGTTTTTCAGCCGGCCGGCGCGGGAATATTTCAACAGGCCGTTAATTAAATTCTCCATGCGATAGACGCGACCGCGGAGAAGTTTCATATAATTTCCCGTTTCCTCGTCGAGTTTCCCGTCGAGATCGTCCTCTATCCATTGAGAGAGATGGGAGATCGCCCGTAATGGCGCTTTCAAATCGTGGGAGATCGCGTAGGTGAATTCTTCGAGTTCGTGATTGTGTTTTTCGACTTCCGCGGTGGTTTTGAGTAATAGGGTGTTTAATCGGGTCAGTTCCTCGGCCCGGGTTTGTAGTTGCTCTTTCACGCGAACCCGATCGCTAATATCCGAGGTACAACCGACCACCCGGATCAGGTTTCCTCGTTCATCGCGGATCAGGTAACTCCGATCCCAAACGTTTACCCAATGGCCGTCGCGATGCTGTACCCGGTATTCCGATTCGTAACAGTCCTCGGAGAGATCGAAGTAAACCTCTTGGAGACGTTCGTGGTCTTCGGGATGGATGCGATCGAGCCACCATTCCCGCGTGGCCGGCACGTTTTCGGGCGCGAAACCGACGAGTTTTTCCAGTCCTTCCGATCGATAGACCTCGCCGGTGGGGACGTTCCAATCGTAGATCACCCCGTGAATCGCTCTCGCGACCAGACGGAACCGGGCTTCGCTTAACTGTAACGCGTTCTCGATCGCGATCCGTTCGGTAATGTCGCGGGCGATACCGAGAACCTGCTGAACCCGTCCCGATTCGGTACGGCTAAACACCACCTCCCGACTACTGAACCAACGCCACCGGCCGTTACCGTGGCGGAGTCGGTACTCGAAATCGAGCGGCGTGTTATCGGGGGAACACCTCAGACGTTCTCGGTGTTGTTCGGCCCGCGGGCGATCGTCCGGGTGGAGAACCTGTTCGATAAAGGTCGGCCCCATCGCCGCGATCGTCTCCGCGGGGTAGCCGATGTCCTCGCCGACGCGGGAACCGAAATAGAGGTATTTCTTCTCGATCGGATCGTACAGGTACCACAGATTAGGACTGTTGACGATCAATCGCTCGAAAAATTGTCTCTGCCGCTCCCGTTCTTCCTCGATCCGCTTGCGATCGCTAATATCGATGATATAGAGTAAAATCCCTCCCGATCGAGGGTGAATCCGGATTTCTAGCCAGATTTTTTGTTTCGGGCAGAAATACTCGAATTTCCGGGTCTGGCGCGAGGCGATCGCCGATTGCCAGGCGATCTGGAATTCTCCCCCCTGCCATTCGGGATAGAAATCCCAAAGCCGTTTCCCGATCGCCCCCGCGGGGGATTCGCCCAATAAATCCGCCTGTCGCTGATTGAGCCAGAGGCTATAGGCCTGATTATCTAATAACCAGAGACCGTCGCCGATACTGTCGAGAATATTCGGGAGAAATTCCGTGACCGCCAGCGAGGTTAGCCCATCGCTCGCCGCTATCCTGTCGAATTGTCGCGTTTTTTCACTCCTGGTCACTTTTTGTCCGTGCATTGAGATCACCCGAAATTATTTGGTTTTTTTGTCTTTTTTGGCGATTTTTTCGGTTCGGTTTCGGGAAAAGGTGAATCGAGCGTTTCCCCGGCCCCGTCTATCAGACCGAGCGGTAAAGAGCGATCGAATTCTCCCGGCGCGTCGGCAATTCGCTCGACGGCCCGTTGGATTTTGTCTTTAAAAGAGGCGAAAATTTCCGACCATCGCGGAGTTAGGTCTTCGGCGACGGATTTTACCGCGGCCACGCCTTCCCGGAGCGGTTTGGTAGCCGGTTCGGGGTTTTCCAGGAGAGCGGGCGCGGGTTCGTCCTCGGCCGTCGTTCGATCGAGCGATCGTTTACCGAGGGACTCGATCGATCGAGCGAGTAAGATCGCCGCTAGGGTGAAACTGGCTTGTTTGACCCGATGTTCTAGCTCTGCCGCTTTTTTGGCTTTCTTTCGTCGCGATTTAGCCATTTTCGTACCGTTATAAGACTCGATTCCAACCTAACGCGTCCGGGTAACGATCGAATCTATAGCGAGAATCAATCGACGGGGCCGGGCGCTCTACCGGGAGAGAGAATTCGACGGGTTCGGGCATTTTTCGAGGTTTAACCGAGGTTTTTTTCGGGATTCAAAAACGGAAAACGAGCTTTTTTTAAAAAATTATATTTTTATTAAAACGAAAAAAAAACGGATTTTCTCCCTCGGATGAACCGGGGCTACCGCTATCGAGCGCTATCTCGATGGAAGATCGGGGTCTTCGCGAGAGATCGGGAAACCGGTTCCGCTCCCGCCTGACTTTCCGGATCTCGCGTGTACCACCAAGCCCAAGCGATTAACACCGCCTGGAAGGGAAGTCTGATCCAGTAGAGAATCGGGATGTGGGGGATGCCCTCGACGGGGATAGCGTTGATCGCCTGATTGATATTCGCCGGGAAAACGGCGATAAACAGCGCGATCAGACCCCAGGCCGCCGCTACACTAACGTAGGGTATCAGCAAGCCGATCCCGCCCAAAATTTCAAAAAATCCGCTGATGTAGACCAGCGCGATCGGGTGGGGGAATAGAGGGGGAATCAATCGAGCGTAGGGAATCGGCTTCAGGAAATGAGTGATCCCGACGAGGACGATCGATACCGCTAAAACCCCTCGAAGGATTTCTTTTCGGGGAAGGGTTCGGGGAAGAGAACTCATGAATTTAGCGATCGCTCGATCGATACTAGAAAGAGAGCGCGTTCTCATCCCTCGCGAGAGGGTGAAACGTACCTTAACGATACGGCGATCGGGCGCGAATATTAGCCTATCCAGAGAGGGAATCTTGGGAGTAAATTTTCTCTATCTCGCGAAAGATATCCGAAACATCCGAAAAACTTTCTAAAATTGTATATCGGGCTACGATACGCGACATTCTTGGACTTGGCGAATTCGATCGGGAGGTGAGGGGGATGGGAAAGTGTTTCCGGGAAAGGGGAAAGGGAAAAAAGTTTTCGGAATTCTTCTACCTTCTTCCGGACTCCTGCCCGCGAATTGCCCCCTAATCCATTCCCCCGACTAGAAAGCGGGCGATCCAGAAGGGAATTAGGGCGAAAAGGGCGATCGAATCTCCCATTCCTAAGCGGAGTTGATGCCAGCGTACTAGGTGCTCGTCGGGGCTGGTGAAACCGCGGACTTCCATCGCGATGGCGATCTGTTCGGCGCGGAGGAGAAGATTATCGAGGATTTTCTCGATCACGGTTAACCAGACTTTCGCGCTGTTTTTCAGGCCCAATTTCTTCCAATCGATCGCCCGCGTCCGGATCGATCGGGCGAGATTCTGCACCTCTTCCAACACGAGAGGGATAAACCGCAAGGAAAGGGTTAGAGTCAGGGAAATTTCCGTCACCGGTAGGTTAAATCGGCGTAGGGGACTCATTAAGTTCTCTAATCCCGCGGTAATTTCCTCCGGCGCGGTCGTTAACAGGAAGAGATTGGTACTGTAGATCAGGGTGAAAATCAGGGTACTAATTCTCACGGCCAATTCTAGCGATCGACGGGTTACGAATAATCGCCCCTTATCGAGCAGAACATAGTTATAATCGGTCGCCTGCGGGAGATTTACCGTGCTATCGGGCAATCGCGGCTGGATACTTACCGATAGTCCGTCGGGAGTCAGCGCGGTGATGATAAATACGAGAACGCACAGGAAAACGAGCCAGCCCATCTGTTGCCGCCAGACGCGTAGGGGAATCCGCGCGAGGAGGGTGACGATCATTAAAAATCCGACCAAACCCAAGCGCCACCAGGGATTCGCCAGTAAAGGCGCGGCGAGAAAGGCCATCAACCAGACGAATTTTACCCGCGCGTCTAATTTGTGGAGCCAGGTGAGCGGTTTATCCAGGTAGAGTCCGATCGGTAGACTTCGCAATAAATCCATAGATAAACCCTTTTTAAACCTTGGTCGCCCGATTGGCGCTTCTTTCTACCTCGCGAGCGGGTTTGCCGCGCCAGATCAGGCGGATCGGCGTTCCGGTGAAACCTAGCTGTTGCCGGAATTGTCCCTCGATGTAGCGGCGATAGTTCTCGTTGAAACGTTGGGGATCGTTGACGAAAAGGGCGATCGTCGGCGGTTGGCTGGATACTTGCGTTCCGTAGTAGAGTTTGCCCTGTTTTCCCTGTCGGGTGGTGGGGGGGCTGTGCCATTTTACCGCGTCCTCGATCACGTCGTTGATCACGGAAGTGCTAACGCGACGACGGTGGGATTCGGCGGCACTATCGACGAGATCGAGGATTTTTTGCACTCTTTGCCCGGTCATGGCGCTGACGAAGATCATTTCCGCCCATTCCATGAAGTAGAGTCGATCGAGGATTAATTTCTGATAGGTGTTGATGGTGTAGGTATCTTTCTCGATCGCGTCCCATTTGTTGGCGACGATAATTACCGCGCGTCCTTCCTCGATAATCCGTCCGGCGAGTTTTAAATCCTGATCCGTTACCCCGTCGATCACGTCGATCACGAACAGTACCACGTCGGAACGCCGGATCGCTTTAAACGCGCGGTTAATACTGAAAAATTCCGCGCCGTACTCGACGTTTTTCTTGCGCCGGATGCCCGCGGTATCGATGAGGCGGTATACTTGTCCGTCGCGCTCGATGAGGGTATCGATCGAATCCCGCGTCGTTCCCGAAATCGGGCTGACGATCGCCCGTTGTTCCCCGGTTAGGGCGTTTAAAAGGCTGGATTTGCCCACGTTGGGACGACCGATGATCGCGACTTTAATCTCTTCACTTTCGGGAATCTCTCCCATCGGGGGGAGGTACTCGATCGCCGAGTCCAATAACTCCCCGGTTCCGCTTCCGTGTATGGCCGAGATCGGGAAAGGTTCGCCGATGCCCAGTTCCCAAAATTCCGAAGCTTGTATAATTCCCTGTTCCACCGACTCGCATTTGTTGACCGCGAGGAGGAGGGGGACATTCTGCTGTCTCAACCAATCCGCGATCTCCCGATCGCCCGCGGTGATGCCGGCCTGTCCATCGACGACGAAAATGGCTAAACTCGCTTCGGCGAGGGCGATCGTCGCCTGTTCGCGGATCAGGGGCAGGAATTCGGTATCGTCGTGAAAAACCAACCCCCCGGTATCGACGATCTGGAAATCCCGATCGCGCCAGAAAGCGTCGCGGTAGGTGCGATCGCGGGTGATTCCGGGTTCATCGTGGACGATCGCCTGTTGATCTCCGGCGATACGGTTGACGAGGGTGGATTTTCCCACGTTCGGACGACCGATAATAGCGACGACGGGCAGTTTCATAAGCGAGGGGGACGGGAAGAAATTTAAAAACCCAATACTCTATCATAGCGAGACTCGATCGATGACGCGTGTTCGTTTCTCTCTTACCGGCGATTTTTCGGAAAAAGATCGGGAGAACGATCACAATGAAAAGGGAGGCGGGAGGCGGGAGGCAAGAGGCGGGTAGATAATTTTTACGATTTTCGATGATTTATTACTATAAGTTTATTTTGAGTTTTTGAGAATAATTGGCTTTTTATGACTATCCGGCCTCGTTTTATCCCCCGATCGATCTTTCTATCCCTCGTCGCGTTCCTTTTGTCGCTCGCGATCGCCGCTGTTTTGATCCGGGGGAATCCGGTGAACGCGCAATCGGATTCGGCGGTTCGATCGGAGTTAACCAGTCTCCGCGATCGGGTCGATCGACTCGAAAGCGAAGTCCGCGGGGTATCTTCCCGTCAGAATTATCCGTCCTCTCGATCGCCCGGTGTACCGCAACAGCGATCGGGAGTGGGGACGGTAAACGGTCAATTGGTGGGACGGAGCGACCCCATGTTCGAGCGTCTATCGACCCTGGTAATCGAATTGAAGGAACAGGTAAATCAATTGGAGAAACGGGTAAAAACCTTGGAAACGGAAACCGCCGGACGGAACCGGTAGTCAATTGGTGCTATAACGATCGAAAGTTTAATCGAGAGTATTATGCAATTCATTGACTATCTAATAGTCTTGCTATATCTAGCGGGAACGCTGGCGATCGGCATTATCGCCGAGAAAAAAGCCTCGCAGGGGCTAGAATCTTATTTTTTAGGCGATCGTAACCTGCCCTGGTGGATGCTGGGGGTATCGGGGATGGCCGCGAATACCGACCTCGCGGGAACGATGGTGATTTCCGCGCTGATCTACGCGGTGGGAACGAAGGGACTACTGATCGAGATCCGCGGGGGTGTGGTGTTAATTATGGCGTTCCTGATGGCCTTTATGGGCAAGTGGAATCGCCGGGCTAGGGTGATGACGATGGCGGAATGGATGAAATTCCGTTTCGGATCGGGAAAACAGGGGAACGCGGCCCGGATTATCAGCGCGGTGGCCACGATTTTATTCTCGATCGGCGCGATGAGTTATTTTTCCGTCGCGGGGGGGAAATTTCTCGGGCAATTCCTCGGGATGGACGATCGCCTCGCCTCGATCGTCTTGATTTTCTTAACGTTAATCTACACGGTTGCTAGTGGTTTTTACGGTGGGGTAATTACCGATTTATTTCAGGGATTTCTAATTTTTGTCGCCGTGATTTACGTGTCGGGAATCGCTTTTTTTACCGTCAATCTTCCCGATACTTTTAGCGTGGCGATCCCCGGCGCGACAGAACCGAAAACGTGGAATCTGTCCGAATGGAGTAGTATTTTCCCCTCGATGACGTTGGATTTACCGGGGGATTACGCGATTTTCAATCTCTTCGGTGGGGTGGTTTTTTTCTATTTATTAAAAACGGTGATCGAGGGCTGTAGCGGTAGCGGTGGCTATATGTTACAGAGATACCTCGCGGCGAAAAGCGATCGGGACGCGGGTTTACTCTCTCTTTTCTGGATTATTTTACTATCTTTCCGCTGGCCGTTAGTCACCGCTTTCGCCGTTCTAGGAATTCAGTACGGTTTAAATAAAGGAACGATCACCGATCCCGAAAGAATCCTCGCCACGGTGATTACCGAATATATTCCCGTCGGGATGAAAGGATTATTGATCGCCTCTTTCCTCGCGGCGGCTATGTCCACCTTTAACGCGGTGATTAATGCCAGCGCGGCCTATTGGGTGAAAGATATCTATCAAGCTTTCTTGAAGCCGTCAGCGTCGGAAAGAGAGTTACTTTGGCAGGGTCGTCTCGCTTCCGTTTTGGTAGTGGTTATCGGCTTGGGGTTGAGTTTTAGTATTCAGAGTGTTAACGATATTTGGGGATGGTTAACGACGGGATTGGGGGTAGGATTAGCGGTTCCCCTGCTGTTACGTTGGTACTGGTGGCGTTTTAACGGGTACGGTTTCGCGATAGGAACGGTCGCGGGAATGATCGCGGCGATCGTCGCCCAATTGGTCATTTTACCTTACTTTCAACACTCCCAATATCAGGAATACATTCTCTTTCTCGTGCCGAGTTTGTGTTCGTTAGCGGGATGTATTATCGCGACGCTATCCAGTCCCCCGACAGAGATGGAGGTGATGGAACATTTCTACAACGTGACGCGGCCTTTCGGTTTCTGGGGAGAGGTTCGTCAGGGGATTAAACCGAATCTACAGGCGAAAATTAAAGCGGAAAATCAAAGGGATATTTTCGCGGCGGTTCTCGCGGTTCCCTGGCAGTTAACTTTGTTCATGATGGGCATTATTTTCATCATGAAACAGTGGGATAGTTTCAAAATTCTAGCGTTAGTGTTCTTATTGCTGTCGATCGGTCTTTACTTTACTTGGTTCCGCCATCTCTCGAAGGAAATCACGGTAACGGACGATCGGGATCTCGGATAGACGAGGTTATTTCGAGTGCCCCCGATCGCCATTATCCCTCGATCGGGGGACGGAAAGCGATCGCTCTCCCCTCGCGTCGATCGCCCGAAAACCGTCCTGATCCCAATCGACCCACCCGATCGCGTTAAAATCAAAAGCAGGATACTGTGTAAGACGGAAAAGGCAAGATGAACTCACCGATCAAAGCGGTACAGACCGCGTATTACGGGGACGCGTACTATCGGACACCACCGCCGGATCTCGAATCGCTGTTACTCAAAGAGCGTATCGTCTATCTGGGATTGCCCCTATTCTCTTCCGATGACGTGAAACGGAATGTCGGCGTGGACGTGACCGAACTGATCATCGCGCAACTCCTCTATCTCCAGTTCGACGATGCCGAGAAGCCGATTTTCTTCTATATCAACTCGACCGGGACATCGTGGTACACCGGGGACGCGATCGGTTATGAAACCGAGGCTTTCGCCATCTGCGACACCCTGAACTACATTAAACCGCCCGTTCACACCATCTGCATCGGTCAGGCGATGGGAACCGCGGCCATGATTCTCTCCGCGGGAACCAAGGGATATCGCGCGGCGCTTCCCCACGCCACCATCGTCCTCAACCAGAACCGCACCGGCGCGCGGGGACAGGCGACCGATATTCAAATCCGCGCCAAAGAGGTGATCGCCAACAAACAGACCATGTTGGAAATCTTCTCGAAAAACACGGGACAAACCACCGAAAAATTGGCCAAGGACATGGATCGGACGTTCTATCTGACTCCCGAACAAGCCAAAGAATACGGGCTGATCGATCGAGTTCTCGAAAGCCGCAAGGAACTCCCCAAACCCCTCGCCCAGATTAGTTAAGATTTATCACGAATTAGCAGGAGTCGTCACGAACTATGCCTATCGGTGTTCCGAAAGTACCCTACCGTCTTCCCGGTAGCCAATACGAGCAGTGGATCAGCATTTACAGCCGTCTCTCGGTCGAACGTATCCTCTTTTTAGGGCAGGAAGTCACCGACGGGTTAGCCAACGCCCTCGTCGCCCAAATGCTCTATCTAGACTCCGAAGATCCCAATAAACCCATTTATCTCTATATCAACTCCCCCGGCGGTTCCGTGACCGCGGGAATGGCGATTTACGACACGATGCAGTACATCAAATCGGAAGTCGTCACCATCTGCGTCGGCCTCGCGGCCTCGATGGGCGCGTTTCTCCTCGCCTCCGGTAGCCCCGGCAAACGTCTCGCCCTCCCCCACGCGCGGATCATGATCCACCAACCGATGGGAGGAACCGGCCGCCGTCAGGCCACGGATATCGACATCGAGGCGCGGGAAATTTTACGGATTCGCCAACAATTGAACGATATCCTGGCGAATCGCACCGGACAGCCGCTCGAACGGATCGAGAAGGACACCGATCGGGACTATTTCCTCTCCGCCGAGGAAGCCGTCACCTACGGGTTAATCGATAAAGTCGTCGAGGGACGACCGGCGTAATATTCCGACGGAACTCGTCATCAATTCAGGTGGGTTAATGCCCACCTTTTCGCTTTTTCCGTTCTATTCCCCGCGATTGGAGTCCTATCTTTATCTCTAATTTTCCGCTACCTGTCGAACTTGTTCGATCTCTAAGTCTAAAGCCGAGGCGATCTGTTCCACGGTTAAGCCTAACGCCAGCAAACGGGGGATAGATTCTAGTTTGCCCTCTAATTTCCCTTCCTGCCGACCTTCCTGTTTAGTGGCTTCTTTCCATTCCAGATAGGCTCGCATGGAGGGTCATAAACACCTCAATTTTCCGCCACTTGTCGAACTTGCTCGATCTCTAAGTCTAAAGCCGAGGCGATCTGTTCCACGGTTAAGCCTAACGCCAGCAAACGGGGGATAGATTCTAGTTTGCCCTCTAATTTCCCTTCCTGCCGACCTTCCTGTTTAGTGGCTTCTTTCCATTCCAGATAGGCTCGCATGGAGGGTCATAAACACCTCTCGGTCTTCTTCGTCTAAAGTATTTTTAATCTCTATACTACCGCTCTTTTATCACTATGGGGAGGTTAGAATTAAGAAAAAGCCCTGAAAGCG
>NZ_JBAFSM010000062.1:0-25000 GCF_036688125.1 Pannus brasiliensis CCIBt3594
CGCGACGCTCGGCGATCGGGTCTGGCTGGATACGAACGGGAACGGGATTCAAGACTCGGGAGAATCGGGAATCGCGGGCGTATCCGTGCAGTTACTCGGTAGTGATGGCACGAGCCTGATTTCTACCACGACCACCGGGGCGGACGGTTCCTATCTCTTCTCGAATTTAACTCCGGGAACCTATTACGTTCGTTTCATCCAACCCGACGGGTACGCCGGATTTAGCCCCGCGAACGTGACGGATGACCTCCAAGATAGTGACGCAAACGTCGCGGGACTGACCGGGCCGATCGCTCTCACGAGCGGCCAATCTAATACGAGCGTGGATGCCGGACTGTATCAATACGCGACGCTCGGCGATCGGGTCTGGCTGGATACGAACGGGAACGGGATTCAAGACGCGGGAGAATCGGGAATCGCGGGCGTATCCGTGCAGTTACTCGGTAGTGATGGCACGAGCCTGATTTCTACCACGACCACCGGGGCGGACGGTTCCTATCTCTTCTCGAATTTAACTCCGGGAACCTATTACGTTCGTTTCATCCAACCCGACGGGTACGCCGGATTTAGCCCCGCGAACGTGACGGATGACCTCCAAGATAGTGACGCGAACGCGACGGGACTGACCGGGCCGATCGCTCTCACGAGCGGCCAGTTCGATACGAGCGTGGATGCCGGACTGTATCAATACGCGACGATCGGCGATCGGGTCTGGTTAGACGGCAACGAGAACGGGATTCAAGACACCGGGGAACCCGGCGTGGGGGGGATGATCGTCCGGCTTCTCGACGGTAACGGCAATCCCGTCCTCGATAGTAACGGCAACCCGATCGAGACCGTGACGCGTTACGACGATCCTCTCACCCAGGACGCGGACGAGACCGGACTCTATGAATTCACGGTTCGACCCGGAACCTATTCCGTGCAATTCGATCTATCGAGCGTTGTCGGTGTCAGCGGTTTTACGGCGATCGACGCGGGAAGCGATGACGGCCTGGATAGCGACGTGGACGCGAACACGGGGCGCGTGGCTTCTTTTACCGTCACCGGCGGTCAATCGAACTTGAGTATCGACGCGGGATTGCTCCCCGAACAACAGGTTCTATCGGGCGAGATCGGCGATCGGGTTTGGTCGGACGCGAACGCGAACGGGATTCAAGACGCGGGAGAAGAGGGGATCGAGGGGGTATCCGTGGAACTGCTCGATAGTAATAGCGGTACTTTTCTCGCCGGCACGACCACCGGAATAGACGGTTTTTATCTGTTCTCCGGTTTGAGCGCCGGAACTTACCGCGTTCGTTTTATCCTGCCCGAGGGGGGATACAGTGGCTTCAGTCCCGCCGACGCGACCGACGACCTCCAAGATAGTGACGCGAACGCTTTGGGAATGACCGGGGCGATCGAACTCGGCGCGGGTGAATCGAACTGGAACGTGGATGCCGGAGTGATCGCTCGGGTCTCGATCGGGAATTTTGTCTGGCAGGATACGAACAAAAACGGCTTACAGGACTCCGGGGAACCGGGGGTCGCGGGCGCCACCGTGAACTTACTCGACGCGAGCGGCAATCCCGTTCTCGACGCGAGCGGTAGTCCGATCTCCACCGTAAGCGATGCCTTCGGTTATTATTCCTTCGAGGTCGCTCCCGGAACCTACTCGATCGGGTTCGTCGCGCCGGGAAATTACACGTTCGCCGGGAAAGACGCGGGAACGAACGATTCGATCGATAGCGATGCCGATCCGTTCACGGGACGAACCGCCCCGGTCTCGGTCGCGAGCGCGAACGATTTCAGTCTGGACGCGGGATTAATCCTCCGTCCCGACGGTCGCGGCGAGGGTCTGACCCCCGGTTTCTGGAAAAATAACGGGATACGACAGAATCACTATCCCGTCCCCTACACGCCGGATAGTAATTATGAAACGGTGTTCGGCGTGGATGTAAACGACGCGCTCGTCCGTTCGCTCGGCAATAAGGATAATACCCTTACCTTCCTCGAAGCGCTGAACGCGGATGGAAATACCGTTTCCCAGGCCCTACTGCGTCACTCGACGGCGGGGATCTTGAACGCCGCGCACCCGAGTATCGATTATTTCTACTCGGTAAACGAGGTGATCGGCTACACGCGACAAGCTTTCGCGGGAACTCTGAACGCCAATACCGTTAAGGATTGGTTCGCCTACAGAAACGAGGCCGGGGCGGTCTTTTAAATCGCGACAAAATCTGTCGCCGGGGGGAGGACGGCCGGAATCTCGATCGAATCGTTGCGGGAGAAGGGATCGATCGCTCCCGAAACCAGCCGGCCCGTTCCGAGGCCTCGGGAAAAGAGTTCCGCGAGAATTCCCCCGTCGCGTCCGGGTTGATTCCCGCTCGCCGGTCGGTTTCCCCGGCGGCCGGAAGTGGTGCCGCCGAGGAGTTCGTCCGTCAGTACGCTGTTCGCCGTCAGGCTTTGCGCGCTATCATCATCGACGATCGTGAAGACCGTTTGATTGTTGGTTAGGGTCGCGTTCAGGGGATCGGTGAAATTGATGAGGAGCGTTTCATCGGATTCGGCGATCGAGTCCCCGTAGACGGCGATCGAAAAACTTTTGCTCGTTTCCCCCGGATTGAAGGTTAACGTGCCGCTCGTGGCGAGATAGTCCGATCCCGCCAGCGCGGAACCGTCGGCCGTGGCGTACTTGAGCGTTACCGTCTGGCTACTGGGATTACTCAGGGTAACGGTAATATCGGAATTCGCGGTCGGCGAACCCGACAGGAGCGTTCCCTCGACAACCGAAAGATTGCTCTGAATCGCGAGGGTCGGTGCCAGATCGTTATTTATAACGGTAACGTCCGCTTGTCCGTCGCCGATCGCCGCTTTTTGCGCGTTACTCAAATTCACGCGAAAACCGGTGCCGGAGGGGGTAAAGATCGCGTTGTCGATAATGCCCACGGTCAACGTCGCGGTTCGGGTGTTGGGAGCGAAAGTCAGGGTTCCCGCGGTGGCGATGTAGTCCCGGCCGGCGATCGCCGTGTTATCGGCGGTACTATAGTTTACCGTCACCGTGTCGCTCACGGCGTTGGAAAGCGTGACCGTCAGCGAGGCCGTGCCACCGCCCTCATTCACCGTCAGATCGGCGATCGAGAGGTAAGCGGGCGAATTTTGATAGCGAATATTCATTCGCTCGGTACTGGCAACGGAGAAATAATTTTTAATCGTCACCGAACCGTTCGCGCCTAACCCCAGGATCAGATCCGTCCCGCTCTGGGTAGAGGTAACGCTCGTGGTGGCGAAGGGGGACAGATCGAGCGTGTCCTGATTCGTGGCGTTCCAGATAATATCGTTACCATTCGCGGCGGACGAGCGATAGCCGGAGACCGTGTTCGCGGCGCTATTGAGAAAAATCTCGTCGTTACTGCTGGAAGCGACGACATTTTCGATGACAACATCGTAAGCGATCGACGTGCCGAACGTCGTGGTGGAATAGCTCGCGCCGCCGACCGTGTAGGTCGTGCCATTATAAGCGCTTCTCGTGGTTACAATGCCGCCCGGATTGATGTCAAAACGATAGCCGGTACCACTAGAGGAAAGTTGCGAAAAATCCAGGGTATCGAGACCGCCACCGTCCCAAAGGGTCAATTTTTTCTGAATATTGGTCGTTAGAAAAGCCTGACCGTTGACCGTGTACTGATCGATACGACCCGCGAACCGGTAGGTATCGTCACCCGGCGAAGAGTTTCTCGCCCCGTACAGGAATTGTAGGGCCTTGATATCGTAGGTCATGAAAGTTCCCGCGGGGCCTCCGTTGGCCGTGGATCTCATCACCGTATTGGTGGTGTTGTCCTCTCCGGGAGTTAACACGGGGGTTCCGGTGTTAGAGTGCTTGAGGCCGAGAGCGTGACCGATCTCGTGGATCAAGGTCATGTACCCGGCCCGACCGGCGGGGTTTTGAAATCCGTTCCCGCTCGAAGCGTTATCGTAAATCGGGTTCAGTCTCACGTCCCCGGCTTGAGAATCGAGCGCGTCCGTGGTGGGATACGTGGTGGTGGCGGCAGTCAGGCTACTGAGAGTCGGATCGAGCAGAAAACGAATCCGACCGAAATTGCCGCTCGTTTCGGAAACTTCCACGAAATCGATATTTACGAGACCGGAAATGTTTTGAAAGATCGCCCGAATATTATTACGGGTCGCCTCGCTAACCGGGGACACGGAAGTATTTCCGTAATAACCGCCACCGTTAAAGAAACTGTAGGTTAATTGACGGGTTCCCCAGGTAAAATTCCATTTAAAACCCGATAGCAATCCGTCGATAGGAACCGCGGGAGTCGTCGCGGATGGAAGGGTTGCCGCGCTAGATTGAAGGGTGGTCGCGGTCGCGCGGGTTTCTTGTATAGTATAGTTTGCCGAAAATTCTTGGCCCTGGCAAGAACAACAACCGCAACCACTGCCGACGGGACCCGAATTCGAGGGGGCGAGGGTCGATCGAGGCGATACACCCACCCAGCCGAAACCTTGTTCTAGAAGCGATCCGTCCCGATCGAACCCCGAGGGCGACCGCTCGATCGAAGCGGCGGGGAAACTATCCGGGGCGCCCGTTCTCTGTAGCTCCCGAACGGGGGAAGAAGAAGATTTTTCCGGCTGTACAGGAGAAACATTTTTCCGATCCTGTCCGTTTAAATCCTCGGAAAATAATTCAGAAAAAGATTCCCAATACGAATGCATAACCTATACCTCTGTAGAGCGGCGATCTATCTTGAAATTCAGACGAGCGGAACTCTCACTTCCCGGTAACTGTTCCCCTGCGAAGCGACCCAAAAAACGATAGAAATCTCTCTTGATTACCTTTGAGTGTAGGAGAGATATTAGTCGGGAAATAACCTTGAAATCACGGATATTTCCCGAACATAGCCCGCCCGCTCTAGAGATTTACCGCGAGAGCGATCGCCCCGACACCGATCCACCTGTCGATCGTGCCGAGAAATGCCCGCGGATAGTTCAAATGCTTTTAAGTATTTATACTTAGGACTGGAGCGTTCTCGGGATAGGCTTTCCGCGATCCGCTCCCCCCGCGCCGAATTCACGCGCCCGCGAAAGTGACGTTCTCTCCAGCAGAGCGTCGCGTGGTAGGATCGAGCGATCGATCTGTCAATGCCCGCGGTAGGAACGAATCCCCATCATGCACAGAAAAGCTACTATCGCTCTCTCGCTCCTTCAATCCCTTCCCCGATCGTTCCGGCACTTTCATCAGTACCCGCCGATTTTTATCATCGGCGCTCCCCGGAGCGGGACTTCGATTACCTTAAAGCTTTTTCAGGATCAACCTCTGACCACCGTTTTATTTGAACCTTTCCAGCTATGGCAGAAAGTTTTTCGATCGAGCGACGATGATAGTTACCGTTCGAGTTATCATCGCCCCGGTTCTTGGATACTAAAATCGCTATACTATCAGCAAATTCTCGTCGATAAACCCTATTTAGTCGTCAAAGATCCCCGCGATAGTCTTCGAGTGAACCGTCTGAATCGCCTTTTTCCCGACGCTCGATTTATTCATGTGATTCGCGACGGACGGGATGTGATCGCCTCGATGATGAAAACCTTTCAAAACGAGGTTTACCTAACGCTAGAGGATCGATGGCCGCACGTTCGGATTCCCGGTTATCGGCGAATGCTCTCGAACCCTCCCCATATTAACGCCGCCCACCAGTGGAAAATCTGCGTGGAAACCAGTTTACAGGATTTTTCCTCGATTCCCCCCGAAAGACAATTTCATTTTCAGTACGAGGATTTAGTCCGGAAACCCGAAGAAGTCGCGCCTCGAATTCTACAATTCGCCTATCCACGGCTAGAGTTCGATCGACAGCGATTGCAAACGATCGTCGATTCCATTTCCGATCGGGTGATTCAAAACGTACCCGAGTCAACCGATAATTCTATCCCGAATCAATCTTCCTGGAAAGATAAAATGAAGCGATTTTCTTCGTTAGTTAAAGATGATGCGGGTTCTGGAACCACCGCCTCGGAGCGTCGGGTTAACCGTTGGCAAACCGATCTAGATGATAAAATGATTTCCGAATGTCGCGAGATCGTCGGCGATACTTTACAGAAGTTAGGTTACGAAGAATGAGCGAATTTTTTCCAGCGGGTAGAGAGTAGCTGTAAACGATAGAGAGGCGCGAAATAGAAAGCTTTCCACTGCGTAAATAAAGCGAACCGATAATCGCGCTTGTACCGCCATACGACTTTACATAAAGTAACCATCGCGTGCGATTTAATTCGCGAGCGGCGATCGAGATACGGATGACTGAAATCGCGCGCGAAAAAAAGCTCGTACACTTCCAGAAGCTCGCGACACCACAGCCAATAATTATTACAGGCATTTTCCGAATGGCGGTATTTCCAGACTAACGCTCGCGGGAGGTGAACGATATCGCCCGCGACGGACAATCGTAAATATAACTCTAGATCGTTACAAATTCGCAAGGATCTATCAAAAAAACCGACCTCCAATAACGCCGATCGACGGATCATCGTCAACGAGAGAGAGTGAATCACATTTTGCATTAATAAATGATCGGTAAAATCGGGATAGCTCGCCCGCGGTTTTCCGCTCCGAAAAGTTTTCGAGCCGTCTACAAATACCTCGAAATAATCACAGTAAGAGAGAACGATATTCTCGCTCGATCGAATCACCGCGATCTGTTGTTCTAAATAGTCGGGCATCCAGCGATCGTCGTGATCGAGAAACGCGATAAAATCCCCTTTCGCCTGTCGGAGTCCGATATTTCTCGCTTCCGCGCCACCCACGTTTTCGGACAGACGGATTAACGGTAATTCCGGGTAATGTTCGGCGATCCAATCCGCGGTTCCGTCCCCAGAAGCGTCATCGATGATAATCACTTCATAGTTCCGATAGGTTTGCTGTAGGACGCTCTCGATCGTTTCCCGTAAAAGAGCGCCGCGATTGTAGGTAGGAATAATAACGGAGATGAAAGGCTCTGGCGTTGGAATCGTCATGACTTGATTTTAGAAATTTGCTGTAAGTAATACAAAGGACTCAAGAAACCACCCCAAAAAAATTCAAACTCGAAGGCGATCGTTACGTCCCGATAAAAATGTTGTCGATATTTTAGAAAATGAAAAATGATTCGTTTGAAATTGCCGAATAAAGTTCTTAGCAAGATCGAAGGCTTCTCTCGATCGCTCGCGAGGATCACGCGTAAATGACAAGTAACCAAACCGGTTTTTCTCGCCAACGGTAATAAATAATCTCTCGTTAATCTTTGCCGGGGAATCGCGTGATGGATCGTCATTTCGGGATTATACCAGATTTCCCAGCCCCGCTTATGTAGGTATAACAGGATCTCGTAATCCTCTCCCCTCATCAAAGCCGCTCCTCTCGGGCCGGTTAACGCGCATTCCGGGGGAACACTATCGAGCCAGGCACTTCGACGTACCACCAGTCCCGCGCTGGGGGGAAGTCGTAACCGTTCCGGCTCGAATAAACGCGGTTGTGAACCGTGATCGCGAATGGCGAGAAATTGAGCGATTTTCTCGAAGTTTTCCGGGGGATCGATTTCAAGATCACCGATAATTCTACCGCCATAAGCGCCGGCTTTCGGGTGACTTTTTCCGAAAGAGTGTACGGCGCTTATCCAGTTAGCGATCGGTAAATTGTCGTCGTCGAGAAAAGCGATCGAGTCTCCGCTCGCTTCCCGGACTCCTCGCTGTCTGGCGAAAGCTACTCCCGGACGGGGTTCAAAATAATATCGTAACGGGAAAGAACAGTGCCAATTTTCTTGAAAAGAACGGGTAATTTCAGCGGTGTTATCGGTGCTATTGTTATCGATAACGAGTATTTCCCCCGCGATCGATTCGATTCCGGTTTGTGATTGTAGCTTTTCTAATACCAGTGGCAAGCGACTGGCACCATTATAGGTGGGGATGACGATCGATACATCCATGCTTCTGCCGAGTTCGTGAAGTTATAATTTCCTACCCTACAATGGTAGAGTATAATTGGCAAATTTCATTTCGAGTATAGTCCGTATGCCGAACGAACTCAAAGACTTGTTCCAAAAAATCGTCGCGAAGTTCCCTCTCCCGAAAAAGAAAACTTCTCCTCCCGCGTTACTAAGACCGTTCGTTCCGAGTGATTTCCAGCCGCTACCTCCCGGATGGAACGTTAAAAGCCCCGATTTTGTCGGGGTGGCGGCGGGAAAATCGGGGACTTCCTGGTGGTATTCCTTACTGTTACAACACCCGCGAGTTGTTCAAAATCGCCTCGGTAGAAAGGAGTTACATTATTTCGATCATTTCCAGTATCGAGGGATAAGCGAGGAACAGATAAAAACCTACTGTCAAGCGTTCGCCGCACCGGAAAATAGTATCTGTGGGGAGTGGTCTCCCAATTATCTAACGCATCCTTTTTGTATGGAATATTTGGCTAGAAGCGCCCCGAACACGAAAATTTTAATCCTGCTCCGAAATCCCGTCGATCGAATGCTTTCTCAAATGAATTTTTTATCTAGCCATCACTTGAATTCTTTTAATTTTAATCGGGATGAACGCTATCTATATCAACTGTACACGATCTATTTAAATAGTTGTATCCATAGTTATTATACCGTGGGTTTAAAAGAATTACTGAAATATTTTCCCCGCTCGCGAATCCTCGTTTTACAATACGAGCGGTGTAAGGTAAATCCTCTAGAGGAAATTCAGAAAACCTATCGTTTTTTGGAGATCGACGATCGCTATCAACCCGCTAACATCGATCGACCCGTAAATAAGATGAATTACTCGATCGCCCCGTTCACGGTAGAAGAAAGAAGACGGGTCGCCGATTTCTTTGCCGAGGAAATGCGATCGACCCGTGATTTATTCCCCGAGATAGATTTATCTTTGTGGGAGAACGCTTAAATCTTTTAGATAAAAATAAAAAGGGCTAATCCAACTTTGTATCAACAATTCTCGCTCGCAAGCGGCGATAGTATCTCTCGGCGTTTTTCTGCCATATTTTACTATATGAAAAAGAATTTTTCGAGAATCGTTGAGTAAGTGAAGTAACGTCAGAAACGGTTTGAGGAAAGAATGAACCCCCACGGTTCTCGTGATATACCGGCTTAAGCCAATGCCTCCTAGATGGGCGATCAAATATTTCCGAGTTAACCGTTTAGAGGGAATTTGATGGTCGATCTCCATTTCGGGATTGTACCAGATTTCCCAAGAAGAGAGTTGTAGATAACTCAAAGCTTCTAGATCCTCGGAAGTGAGCGCGCTTTTCGCGGTTCTCCCGGTCAGAATACAGGTTTCCGGGACATTTTCTAACCACGCTGACCGACGAATAACCAACCCGGCGGAAGGGGGTAAAAACCGCAGTTTCGGATCGTACACTAAGGGTCGATCGCCCCGTTCCGTGATCGCTAAAAATGCCTTGATCCGCTCGAAATTCGGGGGCGGTTCCACTTCATAATCGCCGTGAATCTGACTCCCGTAAGCGCCCGCGTTCGGATACTCTCGCGCGAATCGAACCGCGGCCGCGAGCCAATTTTCATTCGGTAAATTGTCGTCATCGAGAAAACCGATCAGCGGGGATCTCGCCGCTCGGATGGCCCGTTTACGAGCGAAAGCCGCTCCCTGTCGCGGTTCAAAGTGATAGTGAATCGCGACCGGAAATTGTCGATCGCCCTGATAGGAGCGGATCACTCGCGCGGTATCGTCGGTACTATTATTATCGACGATCGAGACCTCCCAGCGAATCGATTCCGTACCGATCTGCGATCGCAATTTTTCCAAGACGGTCGGTAAACGTTCCGCGCTGTTATACGTCACGATCGCCACGGTAAAATCCAATCGCTCGGTCGCTCGATCGCTCGTTTTTTTTCGTTCGGCAATCTGCATTATTTAAACCTCTTGTAAAATTCAATTTTCCTGAATTTGATAGCGAAAATCTTGAAAAATCCCAAATACTTTCATGAATTTTTGTCGCTAGATTTTTATATCATTGAAAATGAATTTCGTGAAAATTGTATTTTTCTAAGTTCCCGCTTGTAAGCGGACAAAAAGCACCTGGAACAGTAGTCGCCAAGCGTTGACGGAGAAAAGGGCGGAAGCGACGATCTCGCGGCAAAGTCGAATTCGTCCCCGTTTTAGCGCGATTAACGCCCAATGTAATCTCAAATAGTTCCGAATATCGGCTAACGGTGGCAGATGTTCCCGATACTCTCGATCGACGCAAGCGTACATTTTTTCTTTAACGGCGATATGGGCGTTCAATCGCTCCTGTATCGAGAATTTTTGATTGTGACCCCCGTGCCAGATCGTTCGATAGGCTAGACATTGATTGATAAAAATCGCGTCACCAAAACGGGCGATCTTTAACCACGATTCGATGTCATCGAAATCGAGATCGAAAGCGGAATTCCAACCTCCCGATCGGGTGAAAGCGTCTTTCCGAAACATGACCTGCGCCGGAGTACCGAAGGGAAGATATTCCAATAGCATCCGATAGTGGATATCCGAGCGCGAAATATAGGCGATCTTGCCCCGTCCTACCCGTCGGGTACGCTTGATTTCCCCCCCGGACGGATTCACCTGGGCCGCTTGACAGGACGCGATGACGGCCCGCGGATAGCGCGCGATCTCCCGCGCCATAATTGCCAGACAATCGGGCGCGAGATAATCATCGTCGTCCAATAATTTGATCCAGTCTCCCGTGGCGAGGGCTACCCCGCGATTGACCGATCCCGCGTGGCCGAGATTCCGTGAATTCCGATAGACCCTAACCTTTCCCGTTAGAGTTTCTAAGTATTCACCCGTACCGTCGGAGGAACCATCGTCGATGACAATGATTTCGTGGGCGATTTTTTGCGCTAGAGAGGAGGCGATCGCTCGTTTTAACAGGGAAAGACGATCGCGGGTAGTAATAATAATGCTGATTTTCACGGTTGTTATTCCGTCAAAACTATGATAGTAGAGTATGGTGGTAGCGGTTTATACTGGCAATGTCGGAAAAACTTCGGGAAAGTTCCCCGAGATTACCGAATCCCGATCGCCGACTTCGGAAACCGTCCACAGCTTTAAAATAACGAGCGGAATTCAAAAATTTTCGTCGGGCTAGAAAACTGTAGGTAAGGGGAGTAATAAAGCGGAAGATGGCAATAAGTCCTGTAGAAAAGCGATTTATTGCTTTAAAAATCCCGATTTTCTAGCTTTTAGATCTTAAAAATAATGAAGCGTATAACAGATCGACGCTCGATCGCCCGGAAAAGTTCCGAGAAATCACTGATCCCGTCCCGATCGAGCCGCTCCGTAACTCTCGCGGGTGATTTCGGCGAGCGATCGGGGGATTTACAGGGAAGCGGCGCGTAATCTCGACAGGAAGCCCGCTCGCCGGGAGTAGCGTTCCCGTATATCCTCGATCTTGTTTTGAAAGCTCGGGAGAGAATTTTGCAACTCCGCGAGATCCCGTAGTTGAACCAATAACTGAACCGCTCGATCGTAATTTTGCGCTCGCGTTTTCTGAAGTAAGAATTCGATTTCCTCCCACACTTGAGGCTCTCGTTTCGCCAGTGCCTGTAAATCTTGAATCCGTTTCGCTTTCGCTTCTGCTTTCTGTTGTCTTTCCGTTTCTCGCGTCCACTCGGAACTTCTATCTAGTAACTCTTGAACGGTGCGTCGGGTTCGATCTGGAGTCGAGGGAGCGGCGACAATTTCCCGTAACTTCTGTTGGAAAGCGATCGATAAATTCGGTTCCCCTTTCGCCAATCTTTCGAGAAAATTCCGTTGTTCGGCTGTCGATAATCGCGGGATCGCCTGTAGTAAACTTTTTTCCGAGATAGCGGTCTGTTTGGTGCTGGCACTTCTGGCGATCGCCACGAGGCTTTCCTCCACGTCGAAGATATGAATAAACGCTTTTTGAGCGGGAGAGAGTTCCTGTAATCCGAGAGGAACGGGAGGTTCTAAACTATCGGGATCGATGTCCGCGTATTCCTCGGAAACGGTGATCGCGTTTAACCAGGCTAAATACAGTCCCCGATAGTCTTGCTGGAGGATTTCCCGCCGCAAGTCCACTAATTCGGCTAGGGTTCCCTCGCCCTCTATCCAGTAATCGAACCCCTCTTCCTGATGGAATTCCCAATCTAAAATCGCCCATTCTTTATGGAAAGATAGTTCGATACATCCCTCTACGAGGTAAGGTTCGATCGAGGCCGGATCGATCGAGGATTTCGGAAAACGAAACAGTAACTGTTGTGTCCCCCAGTTGGCGATATAGTACATGATATCGAAATAAGCCGCCAGAACATCCTTCGGATCGCCGGGAAAATCCCCGTGACTGTAGATAAAACTCGCCTTGGTCGCGCTCGATTTTACCCGCCTCGATAACCGATCGATAGTGGCTCTTTCCTCCGCGGTTAGCGATCGATCGATCGCTTGAAATTCGTAATACTGATACTCGCTCATATCCCGTTACCTATCGCGAGAGGGATGGTAATTCTATTATCCCCCCGCGGGGCGCTCGCGTTTTTCCGTCCACAATAACCGGATTCTCCCTTGAAATCCGCCGCGCCGTTCGCGTTTTTCCCGTTGTTCGCGCGCGATCTGTTCTCGATCGATCCCCGTTACGTCGAGTAGTGTATCGATGACCTCGTAGAGATCCGCGAGTTCTTCGATCAGCTTGTCGGGAGCGCCGTCGAGAGACGCTACTACCTCCCGCGTTTCTTCGAGCAACTTAGCCCCGATCGCTCGGCGGTACTCCTCGTCGGAAAACGTGGCGATCCCGTAATTACAGCCCGATTTCTCGATAATCTCGGGAATTTTATCCCGGACTAATTTATCGTGTTCTTCTCTCACGTTGACAACTTCCAACGATAACCCCTCTCCAACGGGAAGAGGGGAATGAACGGAACGGGATTACTGTTGCTCGTCGGTGCTGGAATCGAGAGGGGTTTTGATTTCGGGAACCAGATCGGGACGTTGCGCGCCCTCCCAACCGGCGGGACGTTTGGAATTGTACCAGGCGATCGAACCGATCGTGACCGCCGCTAGAAAACCCACCACGTAAACCGCCACGAAATAAACGGGAAATTGTCCGGCCACCGCTAACACTTGATACATAATTCGTTCACGATAAAGCTTTTAGTTCATATATCCTAACAGAAAGTGGCTTTGCCCCGAGATTTTTTAGCGGGCGATCGTTCCCCGGCGTTACGGGAAAGCGGCCAGATTTTTCGGCAATCCGTCCCGACGAACCCGGACGATCCACAGCGAGAAATAGGAGAGTTCTAAACTCGGTCGGGCGAGCAGATCCCGATAGATCACCTGATCGGCGAAAGTGGCGCGCTCGACAATCCAGCTATCGCGGAGGAGATTTTTCCGTTTTAAGAATTCCCACACCCGCGAGTACACGGAACCGACTTTCATCAACACCAACACGTCCGCCCACTCGATCGCCCGTTCCAACTGCTCTAGACTATAGAGCGCGGGTAAAATGACCAATCGCTCATCGCGCATCGTCAGCGGAATCCCTAGGCTAGAGGCCGCCGCCATCGGCGAACAAACCCCCGGAATGGTGCGAACCTCCGCCTCCGCATATTTTTGTTTTAAAGTCAAGGCTAAATAGGTGAAGGTGCTATAAAAATTCACATCGCCCTCGCAGGCGAAAGCCACATCTTCCCCCCGTTCTAAATAGGGCCATACGCGAGCCGCGGCCTCGTCCCAGGCTTGTTCTAGCACCTTCTCGTCGCGGGTGTAGGGAAAATGGAGTTTTAACGTTCGTTGGTCTTCGTCGAGCCAGTTTTTGATGATTTCCTCGGCCAGTCCCGATCGAGCGCCCACCCCCGCGGGAAAGGCGATAATTCTCGTGTTCTGTAGGATTTTCAAGCCTTTGACGGTAATCAATTCGGGATCGCCGGTTCCCACGCTCACCCCGTAGAGAATTCCTTTTCGCATGATCGAGCTAAAAATTAACGATAATCGAATTCCGATCGCTTTTCCGAGAGAGTCCGCCCGACCGCCATGTAGCGTTCGGCGCGGTCGATTCGCGCCCCCCGCGAACGGCTTGATCCCGTTCCCATCGCGGCGTTGCGAGAGCGGATCTGAACTCGCGGAACCATACTATACACCACTGTCACGCCCCTCGATCACCGTCGTTATACGGAAACTCGTTAGAATAATCGATTTTCGTCATCGATCGCGCGGACGCTCGCTCTCCCGCTCGTCTCCAAACCGAATTAAAGTTTCTAATCGTGCGGGATCAGGGTTTTCGGGATATTTTCTAGCGATTTTTCCCTTATTTTTTTCTTCTGACTCCGCGAGAAGTTTATTCGATCGATCCCGTTGGCAATAACTTACCGGATTCGGGAGGCTTTTTGCCGATCTCGATCGAACAATCCCTCCCGTTCCGATACACGAACACTTTCACCGTTTGTTCCCCGCGGAGGTTCGTGTATAACGTTCCTTCCGGATTGGATTCGGTACTGACGGGAGTTCGATTCATCCACACGATCCCGTCGCGACGATTAATCGCGCGAAGATAGTTTTTTCCGTCTAAACGGTAGATCCGCATCGTCTGCCGCGCCGTCTGACAGACAGCGATCGTTTTTTCCGCCGCGTCCACTCTGCCGGACAAAAACGCGGGAAAAGCGATCGAGATCGAGATGAATCCTAATAAAGTTTTCAGGCGCATCATTTTTTTAACAATCTAGCCGGGTAAACTCGATCGCTTTGCCCCGAAAAGCCGACTTAACGGGAGAGTGATAAACTTTTTTACCCCGGCCGGCGTGATCAATCCCTGGGGGTAGAAAATCGTTCCCAATACGATTAATACCCCGAAAATAATCAAGCGTCCATCGCGGAGAAAATTCCCCAACCAAAGCGGTAAACCCCCCGCGCCACCCATCGCGCGTAACACTTCCGGTAAAGCCGTCAACACGATTCCCCCCACCACCGGCCCGACAAAAGTACGCGATCCGCCGATTAACACGAAAGCGAGATAAATAATACTCGCGTCGAAAGTTCCCTGACGGGAGTTCCAAGTATTGAGAAAATGCGCGCTAACCGCCCCGACCATTCCCGCGAGAATCGCGCCCAAGGTAAAGGAAAGAACCTTGTGATAGGTGGGATTAATTCCCATCGCCGAAGCCGCCAGTTCATCGGCGCGAATGGCGTTGAAAGCGCGTCCGGTTTTGATTTTCTCCAGACGGTACAGAAAAAACATCGTCAGGATTAATAAAGGGAGTGCGATCCATAGATAACCTATCTGGGTGCTAAACGGTTGTGGAATTGCGAAGATTCCCACCGCTCCACCCGTAATATCGAGGTTTAGGGCGATAATTCGCAGGATTTCCACCCAAGCGATCGTGGCGATCGCCAGATAGATCCCCCGCAATCGCAAAACGGGAATCCCGAGAGCGATCGCCAGTATTCCCGACAACACCCCCGCGATCGACATTTCCAGCAAAACCAGATACAGGGGAAATGTCGCCCCCGTCGAGGGAAAAACCTTCGTGGACAGAATCGCGGCCACGTATCCCCCCAGCGCGTAAAATCCGGGAGTCGCGAGGGACAATTGACCGGCCATCAGGGGTAAGTAGACAGAAATCCCCAATATCGCCCCGAAAATCATCGATACTACTAAAAATCCGTAGGTATTAAAAAATTCAGCCATATTTTTTTAGGAGGCAGAAGGCAGGAGGTGAGGGGGCTAAACTTTCTGGATCGATTTACGTCCGAGTAAACCTTGAGGACGGACGAGAAGCATGATAAACAGGATAGCGAAAGCGATCGCCTCGCGATAGCCCGAATATTCCGAGGGGACGAAAGCCTCGGCGATACCCAGCAGTAAACCGCCGATAACCGCGCCGGGAATGCTTCCCAATCCCCCTAAAACGATCACTCCCAATCCCTTTAACCCGAAGGCGATACCGAAGTAGGGGCCGGCGATACTGACACTCGAACCGACGAGGGTTCCCGCCAATCCGGCCAGCGCGCCACTGATAAAAAAGGTGATAACAATATACCTCTCCGGGTCGATGCCGAGTAAACTAGCGGTCGTCGCATCCTCGGCCACGGCTTGCAAGGCTTTGCCGTCGCGGGTGAAATTGACCCAGTAGGTGAGGAGGGCGACCATCACCGCGCAGACGAGGAAAATGATAATCTGTACGGTACGGATGGCGATCGGTCGATCGCTCGTCCCGAAGTTAATCGCCGCCGGTAGATTCCCGTAGATGGTATCGGGAAAGGTATAAATTTCCGCGCCGACGAGGTATTGAATCACGTTAACGATCGCCACCGCCGCGCCCAAGCTAGAAACGAGGGTTAAAAGCGGATCGGAACCCCGCTGACGTAGGGGACGGAATGCGATTTTTTCTAAGAGAACCGAAGTAATTCCCGATAGGAAAGAACCGAATAATAGTGCCAGAAAAAACGGCAGGGCGAAGGGTAAGCGCGCGTTCGCCAACAACCCGTTAAAGCCGAAAGCCCCACCCGCTAAGGTGTAGGTAAAATACGCGCCGAGGGTAAAGATCGCCCCGTGCGCGAAATTGATAATCCCTAAAATCGAAAAAATTAACGTGTATCCGAGCGCGAAAATCGCGTACACACTGCCGATCGATAACCCGTTTAAAATCTGCTGGAAAATCGCCGTTACATCCATCCGTCCGTCCGGTTGTGAATTAACGGATTATTGTACCAGGGTGAGGGGTGAGGGAGGTGAGGGCGATGAGGGAGGTGAGGGAGAAAAGGGTGATTACTTCCTCTATATTCATGACTTCCCCATCGCCCGACACCCTACACCCTACACCCCCACTTTCTAAACGGTAGCCTTTTCTTTCGCGAGAAACTTCTCTAACTCGGTGAGCGCGTCGGCATCCACTTTCGTCTGCATGGGGCAGAATTTCGGGCCGCACATGGAGCAGAATTCGGCGGTTTTGTAGATGTCCGCGGGGAGGGTCTCGTCGTGGTACTCCCGCGCGCGATCCGGGTCGAGGGCTAACTCGAACTGACGGTTCCAATCGAAGTTATAGCGAGCTTTCGAGAGTTCGTCGTCACGATCGCGCGCTCCCGGACGGTGACGGGCGATATCCGCGGCGTGGGCGGCGATTTTGTAGGCGATCAGACCGTTGCGAACATCTTCCGCGTTGGGTAAGCCGAGGTGTTCTTTCGGGGTCACGTAACACAGCATCGCCGTCCCGTGCCAACCTGCGATCGCCGCCCCGATCGCCGAGGTAATATGGTCGTACCCCGGCGCGATATCGGTGACGAGAGGCCCGAGAACGTAGAAAGGAGCCTCGCTACACTCTTCCATCTGTTTTTTCACGTTAAACTCGATCTGATCGATCGGAACGTGTCCGGGCCCCTCTACCATCACCTGGACATCGTGTTCCCACGCGCGACGGGTTAACTGTCCGAGGGTTTTCAACTCCGATAACTGCGCGTCGTCGGAAGCGTCATGAGTGCATCCCGGCCGCAGGGAATCCCCCAGACTGAAAGACACATCGTAGCGCTTGAAAATCTCGATAATCTCGTTGAAATGGGTGTAAAGCGGGTTCTGTTTGTGGTGGTGGAGCATCCATTTGGCGATAATACCTCCCCCGCGGGACACAATCCCCGTGAGGCGACTTCTCACCAAAGGTAGATACTCGATCAACAGGCCCGCGTGAATGGTCATGTAATCCACACCCTGTTGCGCGTGTTTCTCGATAACGTGGAGAAAATCATCGGGGGTGAGGTTTTCAATATTGCCGTGAACGCTTTCTACCGCCTGATAGACGGGAACCGTGCCGATCGGTACGGGAGACGCGTTAATAATCGCCGTGCGGATCGCGTCCAAGTTACCGCCACCGGTGGAGAGATCCATCACCGTATCCGCGCCGTATTTAACCGAGAGGTGTAATTTCTCTAGTTCTTCGTCGATATTGGAGGAATTGGGGGACGCGCCGATATTGGCGTTGACCTTACATTTCGACGCGATCCCGATCGCCATCGGTTCGAGATTGACGTGATTGATGTTCGCGGGAATGATCATCCGTCCGCGGGCCACCTCCGCGCGGATCAGTTCCGCGGGTAGATTTTCCCGTCTGGCCACATAAGCCATCTCTTCGGTAATAATTCCCTGACGCGCGTAGTGCATTTGGGAAACATTTCCCTGCCCGACACGTTTGGCGACCCATTCTTGTCTCATAATCGTTATTTCCTCTAGAAACAGCTTCCCTCCGCTGGAATTACCCAGTCTCAGGTTCTAAGGGTCTTTCTCAGCCCGTATACGCGGACACCCCTAGCTATGACGGCAATTCTATCATTTGTCGGGGTGGGGTTCGGGAAAGCTTAACGATTATTCGGACTCGTTCACGGAAGGATCTCTTTCCCGACCCCTTTATACGCGAGCCAGCCGGAATTCGCGCGCGGGTCGGGGTAATCTTTGACGATCACGCCTTTTTCGGCCGCTCTCTCGAAGGCGACCAATCGGGGGATTTCCCGTTTAAAGAGGGGTAATTTCGCTTCCTGTAGGATTTTTCTGGCTTCCCGTCCCGTTTTCGTGCGGGAATCGACTTGAGTTAGCAGGACTCGATAGTTATCCGTCATCGTGGAGAGAAGTTCGACGGCTTTGATGGTGACATCGATATCGAGGTGGTTGGGAGTGGTGGGGAGGATCAGTAAATCGCTCCCGCGCGCGAGATCCTTGAGTTCTTCGGGTTCCGGCCGCGCCTGGGTATCGACGATGATATGGGTGTATTTTTTGACCAGTCCGGTAGCTCCCGCCTGAGACGCGACCATGAAGGGTAGGGTGTCCTCTCTCGACCAGTGGAGGGCCGATCGATTTTTGTCCGCGTCGATTAACAGGGTCGGCGCTTTTTCCTGAAAATAAGCGGCGAGATGGATCGCCGTGGTAGTTTTTCCGACCCCTCCCTTGAGGGCTGTTACGGAGATAATCATGGTCTCCTCGCTGGTTTCGCCTGGTCTTTCCTAAGTTTACCCCCTGACGGGTACTCGCTTTCCGAAGTTTCTCCGCGATGCCCTCGATCGATCTCCGTCCGGGTATAGATGTTTCGATCGGCTCGGGACTCGGTGTTTAGGGGTTGACACGGAAATTTAAAGAGATATGATAATAAGGACTTGGACACATCTAGTAAATTCACGAGACGGTTCTCTGAACCGTTCGGTAAAATACCGAAGTTAGCGGGACTGATTCCCATCATTCTGACCGCTATCCCGTGAAACCTAGCGCTCGTGAAGGAATTCGGCTTGAAATGTTCTCTATTTCCCTGTTGATCTTAGTGTTTGCTGTTGTATGCGCTTGGTTCAGCTACACGACGGTAGAGGAAATCGTGAAAGTCGCGATGGCCTGTCTGGCGATTCTCGCGGCGATCGTCTCCTTGATTATCTCGCCCTGGACGGTCAAGATCTCGCTACTCGCGTTGCTTCCGATTTGGCTCTCGATCGAATCGCGAAAGCGGAAAGAGTTCATTTAGTCGGGTTCGGAACCGGGCATCGTCGTCCGTAAATTGCAAAGTTTCCGTGGTAGGAAAGTTTCCTAGATTTAAATCTAGAATTCCCGCGCTACAGGAGGGGTTCTAGATTTTTTTTTGCCTACAAATTTCACCAGAAATCTATTTAACCTCGATTCAAGATAAGCCAGAATCGAGATCCTCTCATGCGGGTCATCGATAAATCTTGTTAACTCGCGGTGATGTTGTTGATAGTCTTGCGCGGGGGAGTCGGGGGCAACACCTTGCCTCCAGTGGGAGGTTCGGGGGTCTAGTTCCCCGAATAAAGACTCGGCTTCCCACCAAAAGATCCTAAAATTCCTAACCTGGACTGACGTTATTTACAATTCTAATTTTTGAAGTTTGTCAACTTTCAAATTCGCTACATTATAAAATCAATGATAAAAAAATCACGCTTTTTATCGCGTGATTTTAACAAAAGTCCTCAAACGCCAGCAGAAGCTTTCACTTATTTCGACTTCACCCGTTCTTCCACATGGGGAACACTCGCGGAACTAGAGCGAGAACCGTCCGCGAACTTCGACCACTGATTCGGATCGGATTGAATCGCCGATTTCACTTCCGTACTCCGTTGTTGACCCAGTTGGCGGTTCATCGCGTCCGTCGATTCCCGTGTTTCGGTCGTTCCTTCCACGGGAGCGTTCGTTAAGCCGTCGGTTTGTTCCACGTAGTCGCGCGGGTTGGAAACGTACACCCACTCGCCACTTTCCCACGCGCCCCGTCCTTGATTCCACGGCCCTCGGATATCGCCACCGTCGGACATATTGAAATAGGTATGCGTGTACCGGGGATCGCCCTGGAGGACACCCGGCGGGAAATTCGGCTGGATGCTATCCAATGCCGAGGCGAACATTTGATAGTGAGCGATCTCGCGGGTCATCAAGAAGGTGAGTGTATCCTTAACTTGAGGATCGTCGGTGAATTGTAGGAGGTATTCATAGACGAGCTTGGCGCGGGATTCGGAGGCGAGATTCGATCGAATATCTACCGTTAAATCCCCGTTCGCGTCCACGTAAGTCCCCGACCACGGGACTCCCTGACTATTCGTTAACGTGGGGCTACCACCGGAGAGGGCGAAAAATTGCGGGTTCACGATCGCCTGTTGCAAGAGTTCCTCTTTTTTACCCGGCCCTTTCAGGAATTCCGTCATTAGAGTCTGTTCGGCGGCATCTTTTAATTCTCCATTGATGCCGTCTAACAACATCGTGATCGTCGCCCCGACAATTTCTAAATGCGCTAACTCCTCCGTAGCGATATCCATGAGCATATCGTACTGAGCGGGATAGGGTTTCCGCGCGGCGAAGGCTTGTAAAAAGTATTGAATCGCCGCTTTCAGTTCCCCGTTCGCGCCGCCGAATTGTTCGAGGAGCAGGGTCGCGAAACGGGGGTCGGGAGACGATACCCGCGCGTCGAATTGCAGTTCTTTGACGTGATAAAACATGAACTCACTCTGCTAATAAAGGGACTGATTTAGGAACCCGAAGAAATCGGACGCTCCATGCCGGTGCTAGGTCTCACGAACCCGTAGTAACCCGCGATCAAGGCGGTTAATCCGTTAAACCAAACGTTATTACCGAAAATCGGCATTAAGCCGAATAGGGTACGCCCGAAAGGAATTAATCCCAAAACGGCGAGGAGAGCGTACAGGTACGCGTAAACCCGGCAGAATGTCCGCGCAGCCCGATCGTCGGTGGAAGCGGCGACCCCCGCGATCCCGACCAAACAATGCACGATATTATGAGCGAAATTCGTGGGGAATAAACCGAATAAATAACCGAATCCTAGGGGGTATAAACCGGGGGCGGCGTTAATCGGTACCGCTCCGGTTGCCTGTCCCGGAATGCTCAGGAAAGCGGGAATGAATCCCGCGATCCCGATAAACAAAAAGATGACCCCTAAAATCAAAGAAAAACGACGTTCTCCCTGACTATTTTCCATTCTTAACATTTTCTTTTCCCTCTTTTTTTGCAAAAAGTCTAGAGAATCTACTTTTATCTTCTAGGTTCGATCGAGCGATCGGCTCTATCAGAAGTCGGAACATCAAGACAGAGAAAATCGCCCGAAAACCCGAGTTTGTTAGGAAAACTTGAGAACGATAATTTTCAAGCTCCCTACAAAGTAAGGTAAGCTATTAAAATTTCAACTACCGCTTGAATAGTTCCTCCTGCCTCCTGCCTCCTGACTCCTGACTCCTGACTCCTGCCTCCTGCCTCCTGACTCCTGACTCCTGTTTTTTAAACGGTCTCCAATCGGGAACCGTATAGTTCGACAAAGCGCCGGAACAATCCCATCGTCTCGTGAGCGGGAAGCCGATTAACCCGCGTCAGGCGATCGAGATTCCGTCCCGCTAAACCGCGGAGATAGGGTAAGTCTTCGAGCAGGGTTAAGAGGGAAGCGACATGAAGGACGAGTTTCAATAAGGGTTTATACCACGCGAGATCGCTGTAAATATCGACGAAGAATTTATGGCGATCTCGATCGAGCGGTAAAATCGTGAAGAGAACGATAATTTTTTTCTGATTGTACGTGGGAATGCTCAACTCGATCGTGAAGGGATTGTGTAGGGTTAAATCGACTTCGACCACGGGCGATCGCCACATTCTCAGCGCGTTGATCGGGGTTTCTAAAATCGTTTGAAATTGGATAATACCACCATTTTCCGTCGATTGGAGATGATTGACGTTACTGACTTTTAAATTATTCAGGCTAAAACTATGAATGCTTTCAAGATGTTGAGGATTTAAGAGATGATAGATCTGACAGAGATAGGGAAAGGGAAGGGTATAGACTTGACCGATGAGATGTTGTTTTTTGAGTTCCAACATTCTCGATCGAGTCCCGGATAGAAAAGGGTTATCGGCGAGATCGATCGACTCTTGTTCGGGAAGCAAAACTTCATCCTCGCTCTCGATCGCTATCTCGGGTTTGAAAACCAACCAAGCGATCGAGAAAAACAGGGCGATCGAAACCTGCACGATCTCGATCGGGGAACCGAGATTATCGATCCACAAAGCGATCCCCCGATCGAGCAGGCCGAAAATACAGAATAACATCCCCACTACCCAAACATTTCTTTTAAAAGTATCGATTAATAACGAGATTTCCAACGGTGGGGTGTCCCGAATCGATTCCCCTGTTTGGTAAGGCAAGGTTAGATTCGTCATAATTGCCAAATTTCTCATACTTTTGGGATACACGATCGCCGAACGAACGAGTTACGGAACGGCCAAAAAGGATTCCATTACCATAAAATTGTCCGAGCGGCTATCGTTGCCTCTATAATCGCCAAAAAACTTAACACTCGCCTCTCTAATAAGATTTAATTGCTAATTTTTTTCCATCTACCCGATGAAAGAATATTAATAATTTTCTCTCTCGCTTTAGTCGAACCCGCAGGCGATCGATCGCACGAATCCGACACGATTCGATCGAATCCGGTCAACTTACTCGATCGACCTGAAGCTTATGAGTCGAGCGCGAGTATAGTAACCGGCATGAACTCGGTAAGGAATCGATCGATCGTCTTGCTTGAGAAATCGGGAAAGCGAATTAAGAAAATCGGATCTTAGGGGAAGTATGCCGATTCTTTACGCTAGAGTTAGCGTGGTAATCGAAAAAGATGAGGATGGATATTACGCTCACTGTCCTCAATGAAAGGGATGTCAGAGTCAGGGAGATACAGCGATCGCGACTAGCCTCTAAAACCCGATCCTGTTCGGCAGTTTCCCACGAAAGCCCTCTACTCGCGCTTAGAAATCAGTAGAACGAAAACTTATCTCGCTACATACTCAGGAGTAAAGATAATGGCAGTAATTCAGTGGAATAATAATTTGAGTGTCGGTATTGTTGAAATTGACGAGCAACATAAAAAACTCGTTAAGATGATCAACGAACTTTATGACGCAATGAAACAAGGGAAAGGCAAGGATGTTACCGGTAAAATTATTAACGGACTAATCGGCTACACCGAGAGCCATTTCCGAATGGAAGAGAGATATTTCGACGAGTTAGGGTATCCCGATGCCGCCGCTCACAAGCTGGAGCATATAGCTTTCAAGCAGAAGGTAACTGAGTTTAAAGAGAAGTTTGACAAGGGAAAAATTACCTTATCTATCGAGGTAATGCTCTTCTTGAGTAATTGGCTACAAAACCACATCGAGGGGGTTGATAAAAAGTACGCGGCTTTTTTCAAGGAGAAAGGTGTGAAATAGGCTACCAGAGGGGGCAATCTGTCGAGCGTTCACGGTAAAGTTAGCGTGGTGATCGAAAAAGATGAGGATGGATATTACGCTTACTGTCCTCAATTAGAAGGCTGTCAGAGTCAAGGAGAGACTTTAGAAGAAGCGCGCGCCAATATTCAAGAAGCGATCGAGCTTTATCTATCCACTCTTTCGTCAGAAGAAAAACGCCGTATCGACTGACAGATATTTTCGCGATTGTTGCGGGTCACGAATTAAAATCTGACAGCCGAGAGGTGTCTACATTTCAAAATCGTAAGGCAAGTGTTTAAGGTGATCGAGAACCCATAGATCGAAAACGTTTCCCGATATTTTTAGGGTACGGGTAAACCATCCTCTTCTAATGCGGCGATATAGCCTGAAATCGCTTCTTTAATATTACTAAGTGCTTCCTCTTTGGTTTTCCCCTGACTCACACAACCTTTAAGGCTCGGACACTCCACGATCCAGTAGCCATCTTCATCCCGATATAAAATTACCTGTCTCATATTTTTTTATGGTTCTAGTTCTTTAATGGTAGCGAGTATATTGAGAGCTTTCTGATAAGCTTCTACGTTCCCCTGTTTTTTGTATAGTTGTGCCGCTGTCTCGTAATCGGCGATCGCCCCTTGTCGATCTCCCGAAATCCATTTCGCAAACCCGCGATTATTGTAAGCAAGAGCGAGGTTAGGATAGAGTTGAATCGCCCGCTCGTAATCGGCGAGCGCCCCTTCTTTGTCTCCCGAATCGTACTTTGTTAACCCGCGATTGTTGTAAGCAAGAGCGAGGTTAGGATCGAGTTGAATCGCCCGCTCGTAATCGGCGAGCGCCCCTTCTTTGTCTCCCGAATCGTACTTTGTTAACCCGCGATTGTTGTAAGCAAGAGCGAGGTTAGGATCGAGTTGAATCGCCCGCTCGTAATCGGCGAGCGCCCCTTCTTTGTCTCCCGAATCGTACTTTGTTAACCCGCGATTGTTGTAAGCAAGAGCGAGGTTAGGATCGAGTTGAATCGCCCGCTCGTAATCGGCGAGCGCCCCTTCTTTGTCTCCCGAATCGTACTTTGTTAACCCGCGATTGTTGTAAGCAAGAGCGAGGTTAGGATCGAGTTGAATCGCCCGCTCGTAATCGGCGAGCGCCCCTTCTTTGTCTCCCGAATCGTACTTTGTTAACCCGCGATTGTTGTAAGCAAGAGCGAGGTTAGGATCGAGTTGAATCGCCCGCTCGTAATCGGCGAGCGCCCCTTCTTTGTCTCCCGAATCGTACTTTGTTAACCCGCGATTGTTGTAAGCAAGAGCGAGGTTA
>NZ_JBAFSM010000063.1:0-24972 GCF_036688125.1 Pannus brasiliensis CCIBt3594
CAGGAGGCAGGAGGCAGGAGGCAGGAGGCAGGAGGCAGGAGGCAGGAGGCAGGAGTCAGGAGGCAGGAGGCAGGAGGCAGGAGGCAGGAGGCAGGAGTCAGGAGTCAGGAGGCAGGAGGCAGGAGTCAGGAGGCAGGAGGCAAAAGGGTGAAAGGGTAAAGGTGAAAGGATTAAAAAAGCTCTTTTCCCTTTTCCCCTTCCCCTTTTCCCCGAAAAATGTCCCCATCTCCCTCACGAACTCCCGCGATAGGTGGTCGCGTCGCGTAGTTCTAGATAGGCTTGGATCTCTTCTTTCCAGAGTTGATATTTTTCCTGGATCAGTTGGTATTTCGTCTCGAAGTCTAGCGGCCAGTCTACTAGGTCGGGATCGAGGTCGGATTTGACTAACTCGCGTTCGATCAGGGTTTCGCGAATGAATTTCAGGCATTCTTGACGGAAATACTCGGCTTTATCGATTACCGCCTGGATTTGGTGGATCGCTCGATCGTACACTTCCGCGCGTGATTGGAACAGTTCGGAGGATGCCGCGAGATCCCGGAGTCGGATCAGTTCGTCGCGTTTCTCGCTCAGTCGATCGATCTTCGGGTTGATGTCGAAAAGGAGCGTTTTCACGAGGGGCGCGAGTCTACGGGTATTGCTGTAGTCGTAATCGGCCCGATCGCTTTTAATCAGGGTAACTTCTTGGAGATCGACGGTGATATCGTGCAGTTGGATCTCGGTAGCCGTGATTTTCGGGTGAATGGTTTTCACTTTCCACTCGATCTGTTTCGCGGGTGGATTCGTTTCCCCGTCGGGGATCTCCCGTTCGAGTTTCAACACGTCGAGGGGAATACTGTAGAGATCTTGATGGGGGAGATAGATCGCGTCGCTTTCGAGAACCCGATCGATCTTGGGACGACGGTAGAGATAGTGATACAGCAGTCGCGAAAAGTTCCGACACCCTTTAAAAAACTGCCATGCCAGCCAGAATTGCAGGTTAAACAACCCGACAAGGACGCGTCCGAGAGGATTCGAGTTCGATCTGGAGTCATTCATGAAGCATCGATCGCGACGGCTAGGAGGGTCATTAGTTCAAGGATAACGGAATTTCCCGCCGTTTCGTCGTCGGGGCGCGCGCGCCGCGATCCCCTCGTTACTTACTCTCGCGGTTGCCAAAATGCCAAACTGCCTCTTTCGATTTATCGAATATCCACCCCTGGGGAGAGGTCAAAAAACCCTCGCATCTAACCGCTAATTTCACTCTTGGCTGTTATCTTCAAAAACACGGTATACAGCGGGCGCGTGGGGGATTATCTTCCCCTTACCGCGTCCGACGCGATGGAGGATGATATGGCTATCGCCGACAGAGATAAATTCGACACCCGCGTGCTCGATCTGGTCAATCAGCAACGCCAGCAGAGAGGCTTATCGCGTCTGACTTTGAGCCAGGAACTAGATACGGCCGCCGATCGCTACGCGTCGGACATGGCGAATCAGGATTTTTTCAGCCACACGGGTAAAGATGGTTCGACTATGCGGAGCCGCGTCGAAAAGGCCGGTTATACGGGCTGGACGACGTTGGGCGAGAATATCGCGGCCGGGCAAACCACCCCGGAGGCGGTTGTCAACGCGTGGATGAACAGTAGCGGCCACCGGGCGAATATTCTGAACTCCAAATTCACTCACATGGGTTTGGGTTACGCGTATCTCGCGAACGATACGGGCCAGGTAAATTACAAACATTATTGGGTACAGGATTTCGGCGCGGGCGATCCGACTCCCGGAACCTACGTCGCCGAGAGCGGTACGACGACGACCCCGACGACTTTCACGGCCGCGCGGGGTGTGAAAGGGATTAGCCTCGATCGCTCCGCTGACGGGACGATTCTGACCGCGGAAGATCCGTTAACCGGGTTATCGGGGGAAGGGCGATTCTCGTTAACCGGAGGGCAAACAGGGGATGAACTGGCCGGAATGGCGAAATCCGGTCTCGATCGACTGTTGAAAAATCCTCTTTCTTTTTCCGGCGATCGGGGGAATATTTCCGGGAAAGTTGGCGATTTTCTGGCGGAGAATCGGGCGGCGATCGAGGATATTCTCTCCGGTTCGGGATCGATCGGTTCTTTACCGAACAAATTGAGCGGTCTTTCGTCTTTTATCCAGGAGCATCCGATCGCCTCGATCGGTTCGGGCGATCCGAGTAATCGCGTGACCGCGAACGATAGTAGTAGTTTTTAGCGTTTTGAGCGTTTTTTGAGTTTATCCAGTTGCTTCTCGGTGTGGGGGAATGTGAGATCGATCGGTTCGATCGCTTTTCCCGCGCCGGGATTTTGTCGGGAAGCGGAGGGGACGGCGGTTTTCCCTCCTAGGATGAGCGAGCTTCCGTCGGGGGAAGGATTAAGCGATCTCGCGAAATGAACTACAAATAATAATGTTCAAGTTGTGAAAATTGTAGTTTATGAAACTGAATTATTTGACAAAAGCGCTATCTAGACTCGGTCGTCGGTTCTCGATCGCTTTGTTATGTCTGTTGGCTTTCGCGTTCGGTTGGCAGGGCTTTTTTAATGTGAATCATACCGCTTTCGCGGCGGGCGCGGCGGATTCCGTGAAACATAAAGTTAGCGAGGACACCGGACGTACTAAGGGATTTATCCGGGATACGGCCGATAAAGTGGAACGGACGGCGAGTAAAAATGCCGAACGGGTCGATCGGGCGACCGATGGCGGTAATTTCGTGGAACGGAAAGCCCGAAGAGACGCGGCGCGCATCCATCAACGCGCGGAACAAGACGCGGCCCGGACGGAAAAAGCGGTAGATAACACGAAAAACGCGGTTAAAGGCACCGTTGAAAATATCAAAAAAACCTTCAGTGATAATGATTAATTGATTCGGATTTGAAGGCTCGATCGTCGTTCTTCCGGGGACGGCGATCGATTTTTTGATTCGGGAACTGGAAAAACGGGCGAGAGAGTGGCTATAATGAGGGATTATCGGACTCGTGCCTACTCCCATGCCAGAACCCAACGGAATCGAGGTTTCTAAACCGCAAAATATTTTTAAACGAGAAGTTAAAGTTAATCCGAGAGCGCTTTTCGGAACGTTCGCGAAAGCGGCTGTTAACGGTTTGTTTTTGCAGTGGGACGATCTCGCGGAAAATGGGGCCGAGGTTTTAGACGCGCTAGGATTACAGCGGACACCGGGAGAGATCGCGGGGTTGTTGATCGTTCGATCGTTCCTCCACGCGATGAAAGAATTACTCCGGAGTAATGCGAATCTCTTGCCGCAAGAAATCAAAGTCAAGGATATTCGGTTAAAAAATCTCTATAATTCTATCACGGATTCGTTAGAAAATGCGGATTTAGTTTTAGATAGAGATTTTTTCGAGCGTCCTGAAAATTTGTCCTTGATTTCCCCGACACGAGTCGCTTTTCTGAACTGGCTGAAAGCGGAGAAATTAATCGAAAATGAACGGGAAGCGGAGAGTATCAGTAATCGACTTCCCGCGTATTTCGTGTTCGCACTGACCGAGCAATGGAAAAAGAACCGCGAGGAATACAGTGTTCTTTTAGATGAAATCGATACGCCTTTCGATAACGCTTTCAAGCGAGAGCGGGAATGGTTACACTATCGATCGTGGTTACAGAAGCAGATCGATGAACCTGTCTTTTGGGAAGCGTTTAGCCTGCGAGAGATCTATGTTTCCTTACGGGGATTTTACGAGGAAGAAATCGAACAGGAAGAGAAACCTTCCCCGCGTTCTCAAAAATCGGTACAGCGTGTAGTTGTCGATCTGAATGATGAGTTAGAAAGTTGGTTAAAGGACGAAAATAAAGACGACGCGATCCGTTTGTTGACCGGAGGGCCGGGCAGTGGGAAATCCTCTTTTTGTAAAATCTTCGCCGCGCGACAAGCACAAAAGGGAAGACAGGTTTTATTTATTCCTCTACATCGCTTTCGTTTATCTAAAGATTTAGTGGAAGCGATCAAAGAGTTTATTCAACATGATGGTTATTTAAGCGAGAATCCCGTAGCGAGAGACGATCATGATTTACGGTTACTAATTATTTTTGATGGACTAGATGAACTGTCGATGCAAGGAAAAATTGCCCAAGATGTCGCCCAGCAGTTCATCGAGGAAGTCCGAGATCAAATCAGACAGTTTAATTATAATCAACTCCGCCTACAAGTTGTTATTAGCGGTCGGAATATCGCTATTCAATCAAACAAAAACAAATTTAGAGATTCAAGGCAGATTATCGACCTGCTACCTTATTATGTTCATGAAAAAGAAGATTATAGCGATAAAAATAGCTTCCTAGAAGTCGATCAACGAGATCTGTGGTGGCAACAGTACGGACAAGCAAAAGGAAAATCTTACTCAGGATTACCATCGGAACTCTCAGGAAATAATTTAAAAGAAATTACCGCCCAGCCTTTGTTAAATTATCTCGTCGCCTTGAGCTATGAGGGAGGCGATATTCAATTTACAAAAGACACGAATTTAAATCTCGTCTATAAGGATTTACTTAGGAAAGTCTATCAGCGAGGATATGAACAACAAGGACATCGCATTATTGAAGGAATAGAAGAAAATAATTTTGTCAAAATTTTGATGGAGATAGCCATATCCTGCTGGCATGGAGATGGCAGAAGCACGACCGTTCGAGAAATTGAGGCTCATTGTGAGAATAGCGGCTTAAAAAACCTTCTTCTCCGTTTCCAAGAGAGTTTTCAAGAAGATTCAAGAGCCAGTATTACAAGGCTTTTAACAGCGTTTTATTTTCGAGAGAGTGGTGATTTACGCGAAAGCGACAAAACTTTTGAATTTACTCATAAGAGTTTCGGAGAGTATTTAACCGCTCGACGGATTGTTTCCAGAGTTCAACAAATTCACGGGAAATTGGAAGCGAGTAAAGATAGCTTTGATGATGATTATTATGATGAGCGACAAGCCCTGACCGCGTGGGCGACCTTGTGCGGTGCGACGGCGATGGATGAATATATTTATAATTTTGTTGTGAATGAAATGCGACTCTGTTCAATAGACGAGATTCGCCAGTGGCAAAAAATGTTATGTAGTTTTATTGAATATATTTTAGTAAAAGGTATGCCAATGGAGGGTTTGAAGGTAAGGCCAAATTTTCAGGAAGAAATGCGACAGGCACGAAATGCAGAAGAAGCTTTACTAGCGGTATTAGATGCCTGTGCTATAGTAACGCAAGAAGTTTCTAACATTCAATGGCCATCACCCGAATCTTTTGGAAATTGGCTTTCTCGTATTCAGGGACAAAGCGAAGGCTATGATATTGCTTTCGTGCTAGATTGTCTAAGTTTTCTCAACCTAAACAATTGTTATCTCGCTCATCGGTATTTTGGATCGGCGTATCTTCGGGGAGCCAATTTTCAGGAATCAAACCTTCAAGGGACGTATCTTTCTGAAGCATATCTTGAGGAAGCGAATCTCCAAGGCGCAAATCTTGCGAGGGCAGATCTTGTAGGGGCGATGCTTCAAGGGGCAAATCTTGAAGGGGCAAATCTTGAGGGGGCAGATCTTGGCGAGGCAGATCTTGAAAATGTAAATCTTCGAGGTGCGGATCTTCAAGGGGCGGATCTTCAATTTGCGAATCTTGCGGGAGCAGATCTTCGGGATGCCAACCTTGAGGGGGCGAATCTTCTGGAAACAAATTTTTTTGCGGCGAATCTTGCGGGGGCGAATCTTGACGGGATTAATCTGGAAGAGGCAGATTTTGACGAAGCTTTTTTTGGCGAAGAGGAAGAAGAAACTATTCTCGATCGAACTCCCGACGAGACCTAAACTATAGATACCTTACCTCGCCCCGATCGAACTCCCGACGAAACCTAAAATACAGTAACCCCGATCGAACAACGGGGAAAAAATACCAGCCAGACAAGTCGAGCGCGTTTCCGTCGATACCCGCGATATACTGTATCGGAGGGCGCGTGGAGATAAGGATGGACAGAAAAAACGTGAAAATCGGTTTTCGGAAATATCATAAGCCGTTAATCGTCGGTTCTATCATCTCGCTCGTCGTTATCTCGCCTTTCGCCGTTTTTTACCTTCTCTCCGTGTTTTATCTGCACCAGGGCGATCGACTTCTGCAAGAGGGAAAGACCGACGAGGCGATCGCCGCTTACGAAACCGTGTTAGCGTTTAACGGTAATTCCGATCGAGCGTATGTCAATATCGCCCGCGCGCTCCAGAGGGAAAACAAGCATTTAGAGGCACTAGAAGCCTACAATCGCGCCTTTCTTATCAATCCGAACCTAAAACTCGATCGAACTCGATCGACGGATCTACTCACTTTGGGGGACGCGCTGGGAAAAGGGGAAAATTGGCTACAGGCGATCGAAGCGTATCAGAAAGCGATCGCCATCGATCCGAATTCCGATAAAGCCCGCTTTCAACTCGGTGTCGGCCTTTATAATCTCCAACGCTGGGACGACGCGGCCAAAACCTTCGCCAAGGCGATCGAACTCGCTCCCCGACAAGGGAAAGCTTATTATTATCTCGGGGAGTCCTACAGCCAGCAGAAACTCTGGGAAAACGCGAGTAGTGCCTATCAGAGCGCGCTTCAATTCGACCCCGATAACGCGAAAATTTTCCAGAGATTAGGGGAATCCTTGCAGGAGCAGGGAAAATGGGCGGAAGCCGGGGAAATTTATTTACAGGCGATCGCCCGCAACCCGAAAGACGGCGATAGTTACAACAGGCTGGGAAAAGCGCTCACGGAACAGGGAAAAGTCAACGAGGCGATCGTCATTTTCCAACAAGCACTACAGATTAGCCCGAAAAATGCCGGTATTCGCGAAAATCTCTGTTACTCGCATCTGATTCTCGGACAGGTGGACGAGGGGTTAAACTGGTGCCGTCGCGCGATCGAACTCGATCCGAATCTCACCCAACCGCGTTTTATCATGCAGGAAGTCCAACGGGGAAGGCTGATCCACGATAACCCGAAATTATTGGAAATGCCGGAGAGAATCCCCTCGATTCAGTCCGATCCGCTGATAGCGTTGAAAAGATCGATCGTCAAAATCGTCATCCGCGAGCGCGGTAAAGCTTCGATGGGGACGGGATGGGTGGTGAAACGGGATAACGATCGGGCCTGGATCGTCACCAACCGTCACGTTATCGCCAATTCCCGACAGGAAACCGACAAAAAATCGCGTCCTTTCGTGGAATTTTATAGCGATCCGCCGCCGGGACAGATCCGCAAGCGATCGAGGGCGAAAATTCTCCACGCGACCCCCCCCGACGATTGGTTAGACGTGGCGGTATTGGAAGTCAAAGATCCGCCGAAGGATATCCGTCCTCTAGAGTTAGCGGCGGTACCGATCGCCTCGATGGAGCCGGTTAAATCGATCGGCAATCCCTTTAATCAGAAGGATTGGACGGTGACGAAAGGAGTGGTCAACGATAACACAGAAAAGTCTTTGAATATGTCGATGCTGGTGGTTTCCGGACAGTCCGGAAGTCCCGTGTTCAACCAACAGAATCAAGTGGTGGGAATGATCTCGCAATCCGGTTTATTCTGCCCCGCCGCACCCGCGACCGATTCTCTAGTAAACGCGGTAAAGTTGGGCTGTGGATTGGCGATTCCTATCGATCGAGTTCGCAAACGTTTGATCGAGTGGGGAGTGATCCAGTAGGGCGATCGTGAAAATATATGAACTCGTTACAGGAATATAAAGCTGTGGCTTGATGTTTCATTTTCCCTCAGAGTTCTTTACCTATAGAATAAATCCCGGTAGTACGTCCTCCCCCGATAAAGTCGCGGGAAGATCGAGAATTTTTACCTCTCGATCACCTCGATAAATCTCTACCTGTTTCTGTTGGGGATTAATCAACCAACCCAATCGTAAACCACTCGCTAGATACTCCCGCATCTTTTCCTGCAAGGACGCTAGAGAATCGGTTCGAGAGCGTAATTTAATGACGAAATCGGGACAAATAGGCGGAAACTTTTCTCGATCGTCCTCGCTCAACGTCTCCCATCTCTCTTTCTCCACCCACGCCACATCGGGAGATCGATCGCCCCCGTTCGGTAAACGGAAAATCGTCGAAGAACGAAACACTTCACCCGCGTTATTTTGACGGTTCCAAATCGTCATATCCGTAATTAAATCGGCTTCTCGCTTTCCGCTTTTCCCACCCACGGGAGGCATGATTCATAATTCCCCTTTCGCGTTCCGCTCTAATTTCCACGTCTCGTTCGCCTGACAGAGCGAGAAAAACCGCTCGTCCGTCAGGTTCACCGCGTCTAGATTTAAAACCACACCGGTTATCGTTCCCCTCTCGTTCGATTTCCCGCGATAACTTTTCTAATCCTAGTGTAATCTCCCGGTGAGGACGTGGCGGGAGAGAGGTAAGGTGGCGATCGCCCGTGACGGATATTAATGCTGAGCTTGTACCAAATAACTTTAGTACCGTTTGAGGACTATTTCTCAATAAGCTTGTTCTGGCGGAAATCGCTAGAAACCTTGCTATATAAGCTTTTTCAAGAAGCGGGTGAGGGGAATCGAACCCCTATCATTAGCTTGGAAGGCAATTAAGCTAACGCCCGAAAGCCAAGCTAGATAAGGTTTTTAGATTTAGGCAGGTTTTAGGCAACAGTTTTTAGGCGACTTTTAGGCGAGTCTGTGGTTTAATGGGGATGTAAACCCATACCCGAAAGTTAGCTAATGTACAGTACGGATAAAGAAAGCAAGAAAATTAAACCTGAAAACAATAACGGTTCGATCGTGATCCGATTTCAATTGAATGGGAAACCATATAAGTTTAACCCTGTCAAAAAAGGAAAGTTTAATGACCCTGTAGCTTTAGGTAAGGCAGAAGCGATCGCTAACCAGATTTCACAGGATATTATTCTCGGTACGTTTGACCCGACACTAGAGAAATATAAACCCCAGATTAAAGCTAACTTAACGCTTGTAGATGGGACTAAAAAACCAGACCTAACGACTGTAGAGTTATTCGATCGCTATATGGAGTTTAAAAGCCCTACTTGGAAGGCAAGCACTAAACATTACATGAAAACTAGCGTTTACGACTACCTAGTTAAGTGTCCTTATAAGACAGTTATTGATGCCTTAGACATAAGACAGTGGTTACTAATCAATACCAGTAACAGCATGACTAAACGGATACTTACCCATCTAAACGCCGCTACTAAATGGGGAATTAAGCATAGATTAATAAGCTGTAGATTATCGCCATACGACGGGATGAGTCAAGAGTTACCTAAGCATAAATGGGAATCCGATCCAGAACCTAACGCTTTTACCAAAGAAGAAAAAGAAGCTATCATTAAAGCTTTCGAGAATCACAAGGGTAATTGGAACGGTAGAGGGTTTACAGGTTTCGGGTATAACTACTACACTAACCTAGTAAAGTTTTGGTTTTTTACAGGTTGTAGACCTAGCGAGGGAATAGGCTTAACGTGGGGTCAAGTAAGTAATGACTTCTCTTATATAATTTTTAATCAGGCTAGAGTTCAGTTAGGCAATGGTCAGATAGTAAAATCAGAAGGCTCTAAAAACTCACGGTACAAGAAACCGAGAAAGTTTCTCTGTACGCTAGGCTTAAAACAACTATTAAAATCTATTAAACCTGATAACCCTTCTCCCGATGATTTAGTATTCCCTAGCAGGGAAGGGAAGGTAATCAATTACGGTAACTTTTGTAAGAACGCTTGGGATACTATAGTAGACCCGATCGTTAAGCGTAACACTACCCCTTATTCGTGTAGAGATACCTTTATAAGTGAACAGGTAAGCGGGGGAGTAGCACCCGACATTATCGCTAGATGGTGTGACTCAAGTGCTGATACTATCCGTAAGCACTATCTAGACGACAAAATATTAGAACAGCTAAGACCTAAAGAGTTTTAGCCTAGAAACTTACTTATTGACAATAGAGCTACCGATCCATTCTCAATAAGCAAACTCGAACCCCTTAATCTATCCTCATCAATCCCCTTACACAAATTAAGGGGAGAATTTTTTTATTTAAAATCCCTGACTATATACCCGACTAATTCCTTGACCCCCTACTTTAACGATCTCTCTATTTCCCTCCCGCCAGTAGCAGATCGTCTCGTGCTGTCCGTTAGGCATACACTCAGGCTGTATATTAAGCCTTTCGGTAATATCATTCGCTCTAAGGTAGTTTTTACCTACTAACTCATTTCTTACTTGTGGAGTCAAGATGTGATACTCGCTTGGATTATATTCTCGTTTAATAACTGACGTAAAGGGTACGGGGATGAATTGGGCAAGTAAGTAAAACATATATCTCCTAAATATATCTCACAGATATTATTCGCTCGGATTAGGCTGGCTCCTAATAAGAGACTCGAAAGGGATGGGTATAAATTAGGCAATTAAGTAGAACATATAACTTCGGGTATTATTCCTTTGTTATTATACGACGACGACATAGGGTATACGGGTAGGGGTTTAAGTTATATAGGAACAATAAAATAAATAGATAACCGCATAAAATTTTTACGATTTTTGTAGATCTTTGTAGTAAAACGTACTAATATATAGAAAATACCCTGTGGAGTTAAAGCAATGCCTAAAGGTGGTTTAAGACCTAACGCCCTCAAGTCATCGTTTAACAGTAGCGGTAAGAAAGTTACTCTCAGAGTACCAGAGTCTATTTTAGATGAGGTTAAATTTCTAGCTAGACTGGTTGATGAGGGTTTAATCGAGGTACAGCCTAAAGAGGGGGTAAACTTAGCGGAGTTAGTTACTGGTTATCATAAAGGTAAATACGAAAACGGGTATCAAGCGGGTAATCCTAAGAAATTAATTCAATCGGCAAGCTTAAAGATAAATGATTGTTTATTAGATTCTTCTAATACCCTAGTCGCTTAAGTATTTTCCCTCGAACCCATATTCATGACTACTTAGTTTAGGTAAGTAGTCATTTTATTTATTAAAATCGTTTAGACCATCTATCAAGATTAACTTTATAAAGTAACTCTCTATCTCCCCAGCCTTTAGGATTAGCTTCTATTAATCCCCAATTTTTTAACTTTCTTAATTCTCTAGATATATTATCTTGTCTTATACCAGTACCGTTAGAGACCTCTTTACTGGTAAATGTATCATTACTATTTGTCTTAACGATAGTGTTGATGTAAGAGGTCACTTTATCTAGATTACTCATAGTGTGATTCCTTATCTATGCTTTGATTAACATCATTAATACTGACTCACGCACTCCCTACGTTAGCAAAACCCTCGAAAAAATCACTACTCGATAAAGTAAGCTTAAAAACGCTCGAAATCGATTTAGAGTAGTTTCATACCTGACAACTGAAATAGAGCCTATTTTCGAGATGTACCCGAAACCCTTGATACATCGAGGTTTCAGCGTTTATCACTTCCCCCGATCGCCAGTACCCCCACGACAGAATGAGGGTTTCAGCCGTTTCTAGAGAGGGAATTAGAGAGCCACAGGAAGCAAAAGTGCCGTCATATCACCCCACAACGCACAAGCCCTTACCCTATCTAGGTTAGCCAATCATCGATCTCATCGAATGACTATATCACTCGATGCTAATACAAGAGCCTATAGTTTGGCTTATAGGACACTGTGCTATGAGTTACTCTCGATATTTAACTACCACAATCTTTAGTTTTACTCAATCGGAATATCTTCTTGTTCTGTTGAAAATTTTGCTAAGAGCGGTTCCATTATAAAATCTTCAAGATCTTTTAGTATATGTTCCAACTTTTTATCTAATTCTATTGTATTTTTTAATTCAACTTCTAATGAAAAGTTCTTGGATTTATTGTCTAGCGTAAAATCTTCAAAATTAATTAATCTATAATTTCTATATTGGAAAAAAAATCTTATATTGGTTCTTGAAAAAACAAACGCAGTTCTACAAATATTTAAATTTAAATTATTAAATTTCGGCGTAAAAATTAATTTTATAGATTTAAATATAGCTTCTGCAGTTAAACGGTATCCTTTAACTATATATTGATATTCTATCTTCGGGCTATTGTAACCCAATATTCCTTCATGGCTAGGGAGTAGTCTGGAACGAAAATCATTGTATTTATCGTTATTTATTTTTTTCTGTTCGTATTCTGGTTTGGCAAAAAATTGATTTGAGTTCTTTAGCCAAGCACCGATAAATTTATCTTGCTGTAAATCTTCATCATCTTTAGCGTCATCTTCGCTCTCTTGAATAAGTTCAATATCAAACAAATTTTTTAATTCTTCAGAAAAATTGTATTTTTGCATAGACTCTTTAATATATACTAATTGATCATCTATCTCTTTTAGGGAGGAGCAATATCTATCAGAATCTAATTTAATTTTTTCTATCAAAGATAATTTTTTGAGATTTTTGGGCAAATTTTCGCCATTTTCATCGTTTACAATAGAATTCATTATTTCTGATAATGAATATTTGCCTTGTTTGGTTAAATTGCAAAAGGGACGCGTCTGAGAACCATCAAGTACGAACCGAGGTTCTTGTTGAATATTATTTGGATTATTTTGAAATGCATCGCTAATATAATCCATAATATAGCCGTATCTAATTAAGTCATGCTCTGCCGATATAATCGAATCAATCAATGTTTTTGTAAAATCACTCATCCCTTTTAATGTTGAAGCGGATTGTTGGTCTATTTTTGAAGAAAAACAGAAAAAACAGTCATTAAAAGTTGTTTCGTAATTATTATCAATATTTTTGGAAATAGATAATGGATTATTGTTTTCAGTTACATCTTTAACATATTTAATCCCCGAATAGCAAGCATCTATTATTTTAACGGTATCTTTTGCGTTTAATTCTCTGAGATATTCGTCTAGATCAGAATTGCATATTGTGGTCAAGTGAAATCTCTTCCTATCAAAATCCGAACATAAATAATAAAACTCGTTTTCATAAGATTCGCCATGTCCAGAGTAGTAGAACAACACCTCTTCAATATCTTTTTCTTTATGTTCTTCAATAATTTTATATAACTTTTCTTTTGTATTAGATGCCTTATCATTACCCGACAATAAATAAATTCTATCGTCGTATTTACCAGTAAGCTTTAAAAATTCATACATTATTTTGGCATCTATATCGCATGATGGTAAATTGTTTATACTATCGCTTTGGTATTTACTAACCGAAAAAATAATTGCTAGTTTCATAAAGCAAACCTCATCGATTTCCCTGCAAGATATAACAACTAGATTGATTATTCCCACCCTCACCCGAAAACTAACATACTCAACTATAGATTTTTCTCGATACTCCCCCTAACCCCATAAAGACACGTCTACCCGTGGCGATCGCTCTCACACTGACCAGTCACATATCATTAGTTCGTTGTATAGCTTTATAACAAGATAGTGGCTACCTGACTTTTGAGGGTAGAGCCAACCGAGAGAATTTTCGGGACGCTAACCAACTCCATAGTTATATAACTGGATGAGAATATCAGTGAGATTGGGCTTAAGGGTGTCTCTCGTTTGTAGTCCGAGAGGCTACTTTTTTGACTGGGAAGGCGTGTATTTTCGGGAGCCATGCAAGTCCTGGATGTGATCGATACCTTGAACGGTCTCAGGTAGTAAAAGTGAAGTCACTCTCACTCTATGCGCCCTCGACCATGAAGTTGACTAAAAATACTTTAGGCAACTTTTAGTCAACTTCTAGGCAGATTACCCCGATCTCGGTTTTCCTCTGTAAACGCTAGAACCGTTGCTAGATAAGGATTTCGATTAAGCGGGTGAGGGGAATCGAACCCCTATCATTAGCTTGGAAGGCTAAGGTTTTACCACTAAACTACACCCGCGTGGCTTCGTTACACACTTTTACGAGTATAACACGAAGCGCGCGCTATGTCACCATCGCCGAAAATTGTTTTCCGACTCGTATACGGGGGTTGTAGTCGAGGCGACGAAACCCGATACGACCTCCCCGAGTTTAAGCGAGGTAAGCGATTAACGCTCCCCGGATAGTCCTAAGATCTTTATTTTTGAGTTCGGTAAGCGAGCTAACTCGATCGCCGAACGCGGGGATCTCGGAGGGTGAGATCGAGGGGAAAAAATTCCCTCGAATGGCCAGAGAGAACTTTATCCTCGATCGATCGCGAGTTTTTGGATGGTATCCTCGCCGGAACTTCCGTTCGCGAGGAATAGAAGAAGCGAGAGAGACCGTGATATTTGTATCGGTTTACAAGCCCAGAACGCGGTGGATCGAGTCGCGAATCTCTTGACTTCTTTTCACTTTCATGTCGGCGGAAACATCGCCCGAGGGTTTAAAGATAATACCGTCGATCCCTAAGCCTCTCGCTTGGACGACTTTAGAAGAGGAAGGAGATTCGGCCGTGATCACTAAAACTTTAGCTTTGCTTTTGAAACGAACTTGTTTTAAAAATTCAATGCCGTTCATTTTCGGCATTTCTAAATCCAGTAAAATCAGATCGGGTTGAACCTTGTCAACTTTCGCGAGCGCTTCCGCGCCGTCTCCCGCGTATTCCGTGACCTGTAACAGGGGGTCTTCATTGACAATGCCTCCAATGATCAGCGTCATGATCGGGGAGTCGTCAACGACTAATACTTTCTTTTTAGCGGTCATAACCATGATGCATCTCTCCCTCTCAACTTACAAGCTACTATTTATAGTATAAGCTTTAAAAATTGTTTGGAATCGAAAAAATCTTAAAAAAACATATAAATTAAAATATTTCTTCTGATTAAGAATTTTCAAAAAATTGTCGCGTACCCGTAAATAGGATCACGGCTTACCCGCTAGAACATGATTGTTTTGACCGAGAATTTACCGATCGAACGCGGTGACTCGACGCTCGCTCGGAAATCTTTCCTTTCAAAAATTCATAATAATTATCGATCGCCCCCCTGAAAACCGAAAAGGCAACGAGAGCCGAGGGGGAAAACGATCGAGCCGCTCAATCCTCATCCAACGCGGGAAAGTTCTCCTCGAACTGCCAGAGAGTATTTTTATTCTCGCTCAACCAACTTCCGCTTTCCAGGGTTAATTTCGCTCAAATCGGGACGATCGAACCGTGAGGGGTCGCGTAACGGTATTTCTGTCCCAATTCGTTCAAATTCTCGACCAATTCCGGGGCTAGTCCGAACGAAGCCCGATCCGCGTCCCACTGTCGCCCGGAAACCCCCGCGCCGGGATCGAAAACCAGTTGTACCACCCGAACGAGATCGGCGAAGTGTCGAGGTTGTAATCCCGTTTCCGCGCGCGCGGCCGGCCATTGTCGATTATCCATAGCCCCGATCGAACCGAAAATTCCTTCCTACCCCGAATTATAGAAAAGCACCGGGGGGAGGGGCCGATCGATTCCGGGCGATCGATGACAATTCTCCAGACACTCACGGGGTCGTCGTGAAAACCATCTCGCCGTTACTTTTGGCCACGAGACGTAACTTCAACGGGCCAGCGGTTTTCGTTTCCTCGGAAGCGATCGCCTCGATCGTGTCGATCTCCACCTCCGAACGCTTCACCCGATCGATAAAATTGACCACCGTGGTCAGTAAACCGTCCTCCACCTGAATCGTCCCTAAAACCCCGGCACTGCGGGCGCGGAATTGCGCGGAAGCCAGCAGGAGATCGAGACGGTTCTGAAGTTCCTCCTCGCTCATGTCCCGCGAATCGACCGACACGGCCGCGATCACCTGATTATCCGAAAAAATCTGTCGGTTCGGCACGACATCGGCGACCACCCGCACCTCTCGCTCGCCGATCACGTAATTTCCCGCCGAGAGAATTCTGACCACGTACTCCCCCCCGTCCTGGAGTTGTTGGATTAACTGTTCCACCTGCGCTTTGGTGATCTTGACCACCCGTTCCTCCGGGTTCGGGTCCCGCGGTCGCGTGGCGCGGATGGCGAAGGTATTGGCCTGTCGGAGCAGTTGATCGATCGCCCCGACGATCGCCCCCGGATCGACGACGCGAAAAGCGCCGAAGGAAAGCACCTGACCGCGAACGATGGCGATCTGTTTCTCCCGCAATTCCTGATAGGTCTGATAATACTGTTCGAGAACCTCCACCTCGCGCCGGAGAGAGACGATCTGGCTCTCTAACTCTCGTAATCTTCCCTCCGTCTGTTCTAGGGCGAGATTTTTGCCGACGATCGAGCGATCGAGTTCGCTAATGCGCGCGTCCCGTCGATCGATCTCCCCCTGTAGCGATTGCCGGGCGATTTCTAGCCGTTGCAGTCGGGTCTGTCGTTCGGTCAGTAATTTCTGTTGGTTCTCCAACAATTTGCGCTGACTCTCCAACTGCCGTTCGCGGGCGAGCAATTGCCGGTTTTGGTCTTGAACCCGCGTTTGCAGTTGGCCGATCTGGCCGGCAAGCAGGGTTTTCTGGCGTTCCAGCCGATCCCGCTGGGCGATTAACCGTTCTTTCTGATCGTTCAAGACGTTCCGCTCGTTCTGTAACCGCCGCGCCTCTTCCTGAAAACGCGCCACCCGTTCGGAAACGGCCCGTAACTGCTTTCGGGAGGACTGATAGTTCCGGTTGAGTCGATCGAGGCGTTGTCGCGCCGTGACCTGTTCCTCCCGTACTTTTTTTAACTCGCTCTCGATTTTATTTTTCTGTTCGGTCGCTTCCGTCACCTTGGATTCTAAATCCTTGATCTGGGCGCGGCGTTCTTCCAGGAGTCGATCGAGTTCAAAAACCCCCTGACGCAGGGGCTTACTCGACGCGAACAACAAAATCAGCGTCGAGGCCGAGATCAGGGTTCCCGTCAGGATCGTCATCAGCGTCGCCGTCTGTTTGGGACGCAGATTAAACAATCTCATGCGTTTTTTGCCGATCCGACTACCGACACGATCCCCGATAGCCGCCAGCGAGCCGCCCAGGAGAACCAGCACCAAGATCAGGATAAAACCGATAGTCGTCATCGCCGATCAGGTGAATTGTTGGCTGAGTGCCACGGGGTTATGGACGGTGATTTTCTTCTTGTGAATCGAGATCATGTTCTGGTCGCGGAGATCGCCCAGTAAACGGGTAACGGTGACGCGGGTGGAACCGATCGCCTCGGCGATCGCCTGGTGGGATAATTTCAGATCGATCCGGATACCCTCGCCGGTGGGAACGCCGAAATCCCGACAGAGAATTAACAGGAAACTCACCAACCGCGAACCCATATCCCGGTGCGCGAGGGTTTCGATCATCATTTCCGTTTGCAGGATGCGCGAGGATAGACCCTGTAACATCAGCATCGACAGATCGGGATTACTCCGGAGAGCCTGTTCGACCTGCTCGATCGGCGCGGAGAGTAATTCGACCGGCGTGAAGGCGACCGAGTGATAGAAGCGATCGGATCGCTGTCCCGTCAGCAAGGATAACACCCCGAACACACTATTTTCCCGCAGGAGCGCGACGGTGATCTCCTCGCCGGCCTCGTACACGCGCGAGAGTTTCACCGCTCCCTTGAGCAAGAAATAAACCCTCTCGGCCGGATCGCCCGGAAAGAAAATCGTTTTACCACGCTCGAACGTCTCGACAACGGGGGGAAAATTGCCACTGCCGATCCTACGGAAGACTTCTACCAGGGGCTTATCTTGAATCGAGGATAAATCCATCTCACATCCAAAAACAGGAAAAAATTGTCTTTATTATGCAACGATTTCTATCCCTATTAACACAACCGTAAGAGAAATCGAAAAAAGTTTTGGCGCTTTTTGCTTCACAATGGTTGAGAAGGGAGATTTCCGTCTCTCTATCCCTATCCTGATTATACCTATCTCGCCCATCGATCGGCGATTCGGGAGATATATCGATAAAAACGAGGACTATGTTAAGTTTATCTGGAAAGAACGCGCTAGTAACGGGAATCGCTAACAATCGCTCTATCGCGTGGGGGATCGCCCAGCAACTGCACGCCGCCGGCGCGAATATCGGGGTCACGTACCTGCCGGACGAAAAGGGACGCTTCGAGAAAAAGGTCCGGGAAGTGGCCGAGGAGATTCACCCCGCGTTCTACGTTCCCTGTGACGTGCAGAACGAGGAACAGATCGAGGCCACTTTCGCCACGGTCGCCGAGAAATGGGGAAAACTTGATATTTTAATTCACTGTCTCGCTTTCGCCGATAAAGAGGGTCTATCGGGCGATTTTACCGCTATCCCTCGCGAGGCCTTTAACAGATCTCTAGAAGTGAGTACCTACTCTCTCTCCCGTCTGGCTCGATCGGCGAAACCGCTGATGACCGAGGGTGGCAGTATCATCACCCTCACCTATCTCGGTGGCGTGAAGGTGATCCCCAACTACAACCTGATGGGAGTCGCGAAAGCCGGTTTAGAAATGAGCGTCCGTTATCTCGCCTCGGAACTCGGCCCGGCGAACATTCGCGTGAACGGTATCTCCGCCGGCCCCATCCGCACCCTCGCCTCTTCCGCGGTCGGGGGAATTCTGGATATGATCCGTCTCGTCGAGGAGACCGCCCCTTTACGTCGGACAGTCACGCAAACCGAAGTCGGCAACGCGGCCGCTTTCCTCTGTAGCGATCTCGCCAGCGGTATCACCGGTCAGATTCTCTACGTGGACGCGGGTTACGAGATTATGGGTGTTTAGTCTGCATGGAGGGGGTGAGGGGAACGGGGAAAGAACAGGTATTGTGGTTCGCTCCTGCCTCCTGCCTCCTGATTCCCGACCTCTACAGAATTATGAACGAGTTAGAAAAAGATATCAAAGCGATCGATGATGAATTGTCCAAGCGTCACATCGATCTCGATCCGAACGGGTACTTTATTATTTACCTCGATCGAGAGGCGAATCTGATCTGCGCCAAACACTACACCAATATCATCGACGAACGGGGGTTAGCCGTCGATCCGGAGACGGGAAAAGTGATTCCCGCGCGGGGTAAGGTGGAACGTACCGCCCAGACTTTATATACGGCGCGAACGGCCAAGGAACTGGCGGTCAAAATCATCGAGGAGACGAAACCAACTCCGGTGACGATGTTCGACCACGCGGCCTATCTGGGACGGGAGTTCACCCGCGCCGAGCACGCGCTGATCCACGGGACGGAATACGTGCAGGATTAACCCGCTAGATCCGCCGATCGCTCGTTCTCGCCGACTCTCGTTAAAAGGCCGACCCCGACGCGACCGAGAGCGGTAGGGCGATCGGATCGTCATCGATCGAAAGTAAGAATTCCGATCGGAGCGTCCCGATCCCCCGGACGGAACCGGGCTTTTCGATCGATCCAATACTCGCGTCCCCTCCCGGCATATCGTGGGAACTCATCCCCCGCGGGGCCGGTCGGGTTTCCGAGGTATAGGTAGCCGCTCAGAGGGGGGGACGCGCGGGCAGAATCACTCCTAGCCAATAACCGAGAATCACGGCTAGAGCGGTAATCATCACGAGAATAATCGCGGTACGGATTGGCACGATCGCCTCCGACTTAATTCGATCGATGAAAGTAAAATCAAACAATTTTGTGTCAATTTACTTTTGATAAATCATGATCGGTCTCTAGATTTTCGATCGATAAAAATAAAATCGGTAAATAGTATAGCGAATTTTTAAAAAACTCGGTAATCTTCGATCGCGACAGAAACTTTTGGGGTTAAAATAAGTCGGGAAGCTTTCATTCTATCGCGGGTATTCGAGGGAGTGGGGCGATTTTGTATCCAAGCGAATAGGGCGGCCGTTCCCAATAGGATAACTGTCGTACCTATGACCAATTGCATCATCAGAATGTAGCGCATATAACTCCATAGTTCGATAACAATTTAGGCGGAAGCGTTAAACTCGTAACAGAACTTTACACGATCGATTCTGATATACCCATCAATAGAAGTAGAGAGCGGTCTTGTAGAATCCTCTCGCTCTGGTGGATATCGCCGAACTCTTGACACATACAAGCTGGGAGATAACGGAGTTTATCTAATAGGTTATCTCCTCGCATTTTCAGAATATCTATTAATAATAAAATCAAATAAGCGATTAAATGACTATAAATTTGAATCTCGATACCGTTGGGGTTTTGACAAATCAAGCGATCGAGATCGAGGGACATCTTTAAAAATTCCCCAAAGAGTTCGATCGTCCGTCGCTGTTGGAATGGAACTAGATTTCTAGGCTGGTTAGGCTGGGAGAATGTCGAGATATCCATCTCGTACCCGCCTAGTTTTAGCCGACCGAATAAATCTCCCGTACTCGTCAAACTTCGATCGAGGGTGAATCCGATCCAACAACTCGCGAACCATCTCGTGTTGAGAACACTATAATCTCGCTCGGAAAATTGTTTGAATAAGGTTTTGACAATTTTAAAAAAACTAAATATCATCGTATTTACCTTATTTCTATTAATAGCTAGTCTAAGATAAATTGATGTTCTAGTCTACTTTTTTAACATTTCTTTTTGAAATTCAACCTTCTGCATACCGATAGGGTCGCCCAGGTGTTCGAGATCGCGGATTCCCCCCTTGTAGCGATCGAACGTTACCCCGAAAGTATCTTCTGGAAAATCAACCCGGCTCGCTCACCATCGTTAACGGGTTGACTCGGCATACATCCGAGCCGCTAAAAAAGCTAGGTTGCTCCTACAACCTAGCCGATCGATTATTTAGAATCCTTCAACCCTTTAACCGGATATTTATTCTTTGGTTAGTTGAACTTTGACCACTTTATTTTTTTCTTCCTCCGCTTTCGGTAGGGTTAGGTACAAGATCCCGTCTCGGTAATCGGCCGTGACCGCGGTATTCTGTACTTTGGCGGGAAGGACGATCGAGCGGCCGAATTGACCGTAACGGAACTCGCTAACCGGGGTTCCTTCCGGACGTTTCCGCTCGCCGCGGATAGACACGAGCTCTTTCGTCACTTGAATCTCGACATTGTTAACATCGATTCCGGGAAGTTCCACTTTCACCTCGATCGAGTTTTCCGTTTCCGAGACTTCTACCGTGGGGCTATAGAGAGAGCGAGCGGGAACGGGTAGAATCTCGTGTAACAGTCGATCGACCTGACGGTTTAAAGCTTGTACATCTCGATCGGTGGAGTAACGGGTTAAAATCATAGCTTTGGCTTTCCTGTTGTCTCGTTCATGATTTCGATTACTTTCATCGTAAAAATTCCCGCGAAATCTGTCGTTCGGTTTCAAGCCCATCCGAAGTAGAAATAACCCGATCGCCTCGATCGCCAACCGTATCGGGAAAACCGAAACGCGAGATTCGGTCGGTCTCGATCGCTCTCCGTTCCGTTCTCGTGCCAAATGGAGACCTCTTGCAAAAGTGAGAATCGAAGTCAAATTTAACTATAAAATTATGATTTCAAGGATATTTAGTTAAAAATACACGCTTCGTATCCTTCTGATGTCTTTAATCCTCCTTTCTCCTTCTGACTCCTGACTCCTGACTCCTGACTCCGCCTTCTCTATTCCCTGTTGCCTTGAACCGAACCCGATCGGGCCGCGGGAAATCACGGAAAACAGCCGTTTCGAGCGGCCGAAAGACCGAGTTTACCCCGTCGCGCCCGCTCCATTTCCGCGGGACGATCGAGAGCGTCGAACCCCTCGATCGACCTTTCGGTAAATCGATAAGATATTCTTAATTCCCGCGAATTTTTACCTTAATCACCCGATCGGGTGATCCGCGAGCGGGAAGTCGATCCTTTAAATAAGAAAGTACATTTTCAACCATCCAACCCTAAACCGATCGCGGAAGGTAAAAATCATGGAGGCCAACCAACAAAAACAACTCCTCGCGTTTCTCCGGGAAAAAATGGCGATTCCCAAGCCCTCCCTGGAGATGGCGGTGCGTCTGTGTGAAGCCTCCGCGGGTTCTCTCCCGATGGTGTTGTGGCAGTACGGACTGATCGATCTCTCCCAGTTAAACCAGCTATTCGACTGGATGGAAACCGTTTGATCCGAGAATCCCCTACTCGGCATCGCCGAAACGATGGATATCGTCATCCCCTAAATATTCCCCGTTCTGCACCTCGATCATCACGAGGGGAATAGATCCGGGATTCTCGACCCGATGTTTGGTATTCATAGGAACGTAGGTTGATTCTTTCTGTTTGAGCAAGGTTTCTCGACCGTCACAGAGAACCTTCGCCGTTCCCGACACCACGATCCAGTGTTCACTGCGGTGGTAGTGCATTTGCGTACTCATGTGATGTCCCGGCTTGATCACGATGCGATTGATCCGGTAGCGCGGCCCCTCTTCGAGAACCGTCACGGTTCCCCAGGGAGGGGTTCTCGTCATTTCTAGCTCTTGGGCGGATAAAGTTCCGTCCGGGGTGTCGGTGTTCGTCATATCGTCCATAGCGGTTGTCTCCAAACTGACTACTATTTTAAGAAATAACCGGTCTCGCGCGGGATCGATCGGGCGCGGTCATCCCGGATCGCCGGTTTCCTTCCGGGCGCGAGCGGTAAAAGGGCGGTTAACCGTCTCCTTAACATCAAAAAGGCCGCTATGATCCAAAATAGGATTTATCGTTATTGAGAAAACTTAAGGAAAAAAGCTATGACCTCTTACGCGGCCTCCTCTGCAAGAGCCGAGATGAGCGAACTCCGGCGACTGAAAACCCTACTCCCCCCGGAACTACAAAGCTGGGTCACGGTAGAGGGTTCGACCGAGGTAAATCCCCCCCTGATCCGTTGCGAGGAAATCGGTAGAGACGAGATAGAAATTCAAATCGATCTGGCGAAATGGGAGAATCTGGCGATCGATCAGCGGAATCTCCTGTTCTGGCACGAGGTCGCCCGCGTGCAGAACGATAGCATTCCCCGCGAGGGGTGGGAAATGGCTGCGCTGGCGATCGGTCTCGGGGGCGCGGTCGGCGAACTCTGGGTGCAGGACGGATTATTACTCGTGCTGGCGCTGGGTTTGTGCGGCATTTCCGGCTACCGTCTCTGGCGCAAGAATAACGGCGATAAAACTATCAAGGAAGCGATCGAGGCCGACGAGAAAGCGATCGCCCTGGCCACCCGTTTCGGCTATTCCTTACCGAACGCCTACAAAAGTCTCGGGAGCGCTTTCAAAACCCTGATCGAGCAAACCCCGAACCGTCGTCAACGAGATCGCTACCAGAAACGTCTCGACGCTCTGCGACGCTCCGCCTCCAAGGCGAAAGCCCAAGTCCGGCCGGATCGCCCGCCGATGGCCGACCTCCGGTAGACCGCCGGCAGAAAACGGCTTTTCCCGCTCGTCGATCGGGAACCGACCGTCCGGAAGTTCGCTAGCCCCGTGTCCTTCTTTCGGTGGAGAACTGGAGACAGGAGGGCGAGGAAAGCAATCATTCTTAATCGCGAAAAACCGGATTTAGCCGCTGAAATTCTAATTTTCTAGGGTTTGAGACCGTTAGAAAGTGAGGGTTCCCGAGGTTTAGTCGATCGGTTTTGGCGAGAAAGTCCTGACATTGCCCGTTGGTATTCGGCAAAAAGTGTAGTAAACATTAAGTAGGTTATTTTCTATCCCGGCCACATCCATCAAGCTACTCTCTGGCGCTCTGATGACTTCCCAAATTCCCGAAACGCGATTTTTGATTGTTCCCCAGGAGTATCCCGTCCTCCGTCTCCCCGAACGCTTAACCGTTCTGGAAGCCGTGGAGTTCAAGGATATCTTTCACGAGATGGTAGAACGCGCCCCCTGCCCGAAGCGGATCGTTCTCGATTTGAGCGAGACCCGATTCATGGACAGTAGCGGGGTGGGAGCCTTGGTACACAATTTAAAAGCGGCGAGGCAGAAGGGGATCGAGTTAGTGCTTTCTAACGTTCTCCCCCCCGTTCTGGGTGTTCTCTCGATCACGGGACTCGATCGAGAGTTCACGTTTCAAGACACCAAGGTGGAGAGCGGGGAGAATCCATCGCCCTCTCAAGAAAACTGTCTCCCCTCGACCCATCCCTCGATTCGCAGTTGGCTCAAGCGGGCGATCGATATTCTCGGCGGTCTCGTCGGTCTAGGGATCACGGGGGTTCTCTTCGTCCCGATCGCCATCGCGATTAAACTCGATAGCCCGGGCCCGATTTTCTTCCGGCAAACTCGCTGTGGTTGGTTGGGCAAACAGTTCGAGATTCTTAAGTTCCGTTCCATGTGCGTGGACGCGGAAGCGCTCAAGGACCAGATTCCCAACCAGGCGACCGGGGCTTTTTTTAAAAATCAAAACGATCCGAGAATCACGAAAGTCGGGCGCTTTTTGCGGCGGACGAGCTTGGATGAATTGCCGCAGTTTTGGAACGTGATCGTCGGCGAGATGAGTCTGGTCGGTACGCGTCCCCCCACTCCCGATGAAGTGGAGCGTTACGACGTTCCCCAATGGCAACGTCTGGACGTGAAGCCGGGTATGACCGGGGAATGGCAGGTGAACGGTCGATCGAAAGTTCGGAATTTCGAGGAAGTGATCGAACTCGATTTACGGTACCAGGAAAATTGGAGTCTTTTTTACGATTTACAGTTAATTTTTAAGACGATTTTCATTCTCTTCCAAAAAAACAGTGGTGCGTTTTGAATCGATCGATGCCAGTTTTTTACCGCTTCACTTCCGTTTACAGGTCAGAACGGAATTAGAAGAACTCGTCCCCGTTTTACAGTGGTTTGAATCGAATACGCTGGGAATGCTCCCGGAAACGGTGATCTGGCAGTGTAAGGTCGCTCTCGCGGAGGGATTTACCAACGCCGTCCGCTACGCCCATCGCGATTTACCGTCTAGCACCCCGATCGAATTAGAGTTAACCCTACAACCGGAACGCTTGGAAATGCGTATCCGAGATCGCGGACAACCGTTCGATTTACACGCGAAACTCGCCTCCCTCCAACAAAGTCCCGTCGATCCCCTGGAAAAAGAAAGCGATCGGGGTTTACTCTTCATGCGCGCCTTCACCGATCGTCTCGAATACGTTCGTTTGTCCGATCGGGGCAATTGTCTGATCCTGACGAAAAAGTTGCCGTGAAAGCGGGAGGCGGGAGTCAGGAGGCAGGAGGCAGGAGGCAGGAGGCAGGAGGCAGGAGGCAGGAGGC